>CAYRTQ010000222.1:0-7804 GCA_964426865.1 uncultured bacterium | reverse complement strand
GCGGGCAGCAGATCGGCATGGAGGCGCAGGCGAAGCAGGTCGAGAAGATGCTTCTTTCAATCCGCTTCAATTCGTTGGGGCGGATTCTTTTTAAGGAGCCGGGTGGTGGATTTCTCTTGGATGCTTGGAACGGTGCTTTCAATAGAAAAGGATACGGCGGCTCTGTATCTGATCATCGGCGCCGTTGTTCCATCGTTAAGACGCCCATTTGGCGAGGAAAAAGCCAAAGAGCAAATAGAAGCGGCCGTCTATCAACTTGGGCTAGATGAGGACAATCGGAAAAACAAGTGTGATCTCTGTTTGTCAGCTTGGAAGCAGGAATGGAATTCATTTCCAGACCGCGAAGCCATGCGATATCCTATGAAACGAGTTATGGGGGTTGGCGCTATCTGGCTAATTTTATCCGTTTTACTTGCCAGCAAAGAGGCTATCAAACAAATTCCCGATAATTATCTGAGCTGGCTTGTCGTGTTTATATGGTTGCTGGCCATTGTTTCATTATGCTTTATTGCGTGGTTTTCTTTTTGTCTTATCAGAGGTTTGCAAAAATACGAGTCGCTTAATAAATTTATCACCGAGAAGATACCAAAGATTATCTATGATGATAACCATAACACATTAGCCGGTTTTGAAGAGTAAGGTGCTTTCCGAACGCGGTCATTAGATTTTGGCAACAAAACCTCCGCGTTCCCAACTCCGTTTCCCCGCCTTTCCCTTGACATTCCTCTCCGCGCCCGCTATATTTATCTGCATATAGGTTGGGGTGCCGTACGGAACATCGTGCGGCTGAGATCATACCCATCGAACCTGAACCGGGTCATGCCGGCGGAGGGAACCGACGAACTGGAAAAGCCACCCTTCGACGGGTGGTTTTTTGGTTTCAGGCGGTCAGGATTTCCCCCTTTTTAATTTGGCGTTCAGGCATTTTCTTTTCCACGGAGGCTTCATGATTTCCGGACTGCTGGAACGGGTGCGGCGGGAAAAACCGCTGGTGCATCATATTACCAACTGGGTGACCATATACGACTGCGCGGGGATGGCTCGGGCGTTCGGGGCGCTGCCGGTGATGGCGCACGCTCCGGAAGAGGCCGCGGAGATGGCCGGGCTGGCCTCCGCGCTGGTGCTGAACATCGGCACGCTCACCACCGGGCTGGTGGAATCCATGCTCATGGCCGCGGAGGCCGCGAACCGCAAGGGGATCCCGGTGGTGCTCGACGCCGTGGGAGTGGGCGCGACCCGTTTGCGCGACACGCAGGCGGCGACGATTCTCCAGCGGGTGCGCGTGGATATTGTCAAGGGCAATGCCTCCGAGATCGCCCGTCTGGCGGGAGAGCAGGTGGTCACCCGGGGAGTGGAGACCGCCGAGGTGAAGTCCGATCTCGCCGAGGTGGCGCGGATGCTGGCCCGGGCGCGCTCGATGACCGTGGTGATCACCGGTCCCGAGGATATCATCGCCGACCGCGACCGGGTGTTTACGGTGCGGAACGGTCACGCCCTCATGGGCGCGGTGGTGGGGACCGGGTGCATGGCGGGATCGGTCATCGGGGCATTCGCCGCGGTGGAGCCCGACCACGCCCGTGCCGCGACCGCCGCGCTGGCCTGCTACGGGATCGCGGGGGAACTGGCCGCGCGCAATTCCCGAGGTCCGGGGAGTTTCAAGCAGAACCTGTTCGACGAGGTCTGGAGCCTGGAGAGCGGGATGGTGGAGAAGATGGCGAGAGTGGAGGAGAAGGCGGGCTGAAAAGAACGGCGCGGATGGATCGGGGCGCAAAGAGGAAAATTCCTGATACCGGGTTTGATTCAATCACCGTACCAAAGGCGGTCCCCTATCCGGCCTTCGGCCACCTTTCCCCCGATGGGGGCAAGGAAAGACAGCCATCCCTTTCTACCAATTGTGAAGGGGGATTGGTACGAGTGGAGTTCCCGGGATATGCGCCGCGGAAGAAACGCGGGCGAGGAAAAGGACGCATTCCATGAAAGATGGGCGTGAGTTTTTGCGGGAAATGGATTTCTATCTGGTTACCGATTCGGGGCTGAGCTGTCGCGGAACGATGCACGATGTGGATGCGGCGCTCCGGGCGGGATGCTGTATCGTGCAATACCGCGAGAAGGAGAAGAGCACGCGGGAGATGGTGGAAGATGCGCTCCGCCTGCGGGAGCTCTGCGCGGGACGGGCGCTTTTCCTGGTGAACGACCGTGTGGACGTGGCGCTCGCCTCGGGCGCGGACGGCGTCCATATCGGCCAGGACGACATGCCGTTCGGGACCGCGCGGCGTATTCTGGGGCCGGAAAGCATCATCGGGCTCACGGTGCACGATATCCCGGAAGCGGTGGAAGCGCAACGGATGGGCGCGGATTATGTCGGTCTGAGCCCCATTTTTGAAACGGGCACCAAGAAGGACGCCGGGCGCGCCTGCGGCGTGGGGGCCATTGCCGGAGTGCGGCGCGCCATCGATCTCCCCATCGTGGTCATCGGCGGGATATCCGGGGACAATGCGGCCTCCACCATCGAGGCGGGCGCCGACGCTGTCGCGGCCATCTCGGCGGTGGTGTGCGCGGAAGACCCCGCCGCCGAAGTCCGCAAGTTCCGGGAGATCATTGGTAAAGAGAAGGCGCGGAGGAGCTGAAGCGCGGAGGCGCAGAGAGAAAAGCACAGCCGGAACCGGACAGCGTGTTGGTCCGGCTTCCTGTCTTTGCGGCCTCATGCCTTTGCGTCTTTGCTCCAATACCGTTCATGTAACCACGAAAGACACGAAAAATCACGAAATTTCCCCCGGTGAAACATTCATTTTTCGTGTGTTTCGTGTCTTTCGTGGTTAAGGGCTTTTTGCTTTTCGGCTAAAATAAGTAGTGGTCTTTGCCCCCGGTTTTCACCCGTGAATGTGCGGCATGCGGTTCATCATGGCATAGAGCCAGGGCGCGTGATTGGGAATCGGGTGGTGATGGTGGTGATGGTGATGCTCCTCCTCCTTTTCCTCCGCTTGGCCTGCCATGCGGCAGGAGACCGTGTTGTACATCCAGGCGAGCAGCGCCCCCCAGGCCAGCCCGTCGAAGAATCCCCAGATCAGACCGATGAGGCTCCCCCCGGGGCTGATACGGTATCCCCGATACATCTTCCCGAGCATGCCGCGGTCTTTTCCCGAGCCCTCGAAGAACATGATCCACCAGGTGAATAAAAACACTCCCAGACCCCACAGCACACCACAGGTGAGCGCGAACGCCCTGACATTCAGTTTCATGCCGAACCTCCGGATGAGAGTTTCAGTTCCGAGGTGCAATCCGGGCAACGGGAGGCTTTGAACGGTATGGAGGAGAGGCAGAAGGGGCAGTTCTTCGTGGTCGGCTCCGAGGGGGCCGTGCCCTCGTCCCTGCGCTTCATGCCGTTATACGCCCGTATGATGAGGAATAAGGCAAAGGCGACGATGAGAAAGGTGATGATGGTATTGATAAAGATGCCGTAATTGAGGGTGGCGGCGCCCGCCGCTTTCGCCGCCGCCAGGGTGGGATAGGGCTGCCCCGAAAGACTGACGAAAAGATTGGTGAAATCCACCCTTCCCAGCACCAGCCCGATGGGCGGCATGATGATGTCGTCCACCAGGGAAGTGACGACACGGCCGAAAGCCGCTCCGAGAATGAAAGCCACCGCCAGTTCGATGACATTTCCGCGCTCGATGAATGCCCTGAATTCCTTCAGCATGGTTTTCCTCCCCTCTCGATCATACCGCTTTCACATGCGCCGCAACCGTCCGGCCGCGGTGAGCCCCAGGAAGAGCGAAATCAGAAAGAGCACCAGGAATACGATAAACAGCACCTTGGCGATGCCCGCGGCTGCCACCGCGATTCCGGAGAATCCGAGTACGGCGGCGACCAGGGCGATCACCAGAAAAACGACGGCCCAGTAAAGCATGGGGAACCTCCTCGACAAAATATGAATCATCCCGCGAACCCGGCGTCACCGGGGAGTCTCCGGAGGACGCCGGGAGAAAGGCGGGGCGGATTTGTTATCCGGCATGAGTGGAGCCGCGCCGGGCGGCATGCGGCGCCGGGGATTCCCGGCGCTACACAAGCCCGAAGATCAGCGAGATGAGGAACAGCACCACGAAAATGAAGAACATCACTTTGGCGATGCCCGCGGAGGCGGACGCGACTCCGGTGAATCCAAACACCGCGGCGATGAGCGCGACTACCAGAAAGATGATTGCCAGGGTTAGCATATTATATCTCCTTGTTAGTCAATGGAAAAGGTGACATCTGGATGACGGGGCGGTTTTTGCCGGAGGGAATGGCCGCGGGGAACGCGGCCACCCGGTGGGGCCCCGAGGGGAAAGGGCGCGGGCCTTTTATCCTTCTATAATTAAAATTATTATATATCTATAACAAAGACAAGTTGTTTTTCCGTGACCGGAAAAGAAGGAAAAATCCGTGTGAAATATTTTGATTATTTTGTGTATTTTGTGTAAAAAATGCTTGCGCTCTACTCGGGTCCAGTGTATACTATGACCAGAAATCAGCGCGGACCTTTTTTACGGGAGATTTGCCGATCATGGAACCCTCTGTACAATGCTCCTTCGACGGCTGCCAACGTCAGGCCTGGACACCGCGAACCCTGCTCTTCTCGCGGCAGCGGCCCTACTGCCTGTTCCATTCTCCCCTTGTGCACCGTAAACACATCCCTTTCGCCGACGAATGGGAAAAGCTCCTGGCCTCCGCGCGTCTCGACGGCAACCGGTACGGCCCGCTCTCCTGCACGGGGTTCGTTTTCCCCTTTCCGCTGGACATGAGCGGGGTCGTTCTGTATGGCGACGCCGACTTTTCCGGTGCGGTTTTCTCTGAAAAAGCGACCTTCGCCCATACCCACATCTCCCATTGCGATTTCACCGGGGCGCGGTTCGCCGGGGACGCCGATTTTACGGAAAGCGTTTTCCCGGGGCCCGCCCAGTTCACCGGCGCCCAGTTCCTGCGTCGGGCCGAATTCCAGAAAGCCCTGTTCAGCCAGGCCGCCGCGTTCAACCATACCGTTTTCCGCCGTCACGCCGATTTCACCAACGCCCGGTTTGGGACGGCCAGTTTTCACGCGGTCAACTTTTTTGAGACGGTGGAATTCACCGATGCGGTTTTCGCCGGAAACGCGGATTTCAGCGCGGTAAAATTCGGGGGTAACGCTTTCTTCAACGACACGGTATTCTCCGGAGAAACGGTGTTCGCCGACGCCCATTTCGATCACTTCGGCTTTTTCAGCGATGTATCGTTGTCCGGCGCGCAGGTCTCATTCACATAATTATTCCTCCGGCGGGGGGAACCTCTTCACCGGGAAAGGAAAGAACCGGCAGCCGCGGCCAACGGCTCATCGGCTTCCCACTTTCCCGGGCCATGGAGGGCTGGAGTCTCACCCCGGCATTCTCCCGTCGACAACCCGCACCACAGCCTCGTACCACAAGCCCGCCAAAAGTCAAGTTGCCCCTCTCTCCCGGTCAAACGGGGGGAGGGGTAAATTATTTTGCGCTTCGCTTCTTCTATACTTTTCAAGAACCGCTCACGTTCAGATAAAAACGCTGTCCATCGCTTATTGCTCCGGCGAATGAACAGTGAGCGATGATGGTCGAGGCCGCACCTCATCCCCGGCCCTTCTCCTAGTCAGGAGAAGGGTGACTCATTCCGGGCGGCGGGTGTATAAATCAAGTAACTCGTTGTGCCACAGGCGTTCTTTACCCCCACTCCCTACCCTCTCTCCCCCGCGAAATGACGCGCGGGCGAGAGGGAGAGGATGGCTTTTCAAAAGAAGGCGCGAACCAACGCAAGGCTGCACGAAGAATTATCCTCTTCGAGCGAGTACATTCCCCTTACGCCTTGCCGTAAGCGCTCTATTCCCTCGCCCGCGCGTCTTTTCGCGGGGGAGAGGGTGGTCGCAGACCGGGTGAGGGAATCGGCGCCCATGAATCGCATACGTTCGAATATATCCAGAACGAGTCGTTCTCAACCGGATTTTCTGGCCTGACCCGGAGATACGGGTCATTCTTTTCTCGCCGGAGCAATAAACGCAGCACAGGCGCTTATACACACCGGCGGAGCGCGGAAAAGGGAATGGCCAAAGCGGGAGTTTCGCGAAGGGCGCGGAATCTGCGGAAAGGTTTTCAGGAGGGATCGCGGGGGTGAAATCGACCCGCCCGGAACGATGGACCGCCGGGCGGGAATTCCGCTTCTCACATCGACATTTTTACCAGCATGATGGCCATGACCAGGGCCACGCCACCCACGGTGCCGAGTTCGCGGTTCTTGACCGCGAGGAAGGGAGACGTTTCGCGGAGGATCTCGCGCAGGGCGAGACGACGCGGGAAGATGCGGGGGACCTCTTCGAGGTACCGTCGGTAGTCATCGCCATACCGTCCGACCAGCCAGGCTTCCTCACCCTGTATGACCCGCCGGTACACCAGGGGGAAGAGCACGAAGTAGACCACGGCGAAATACGGGTCGAGTCCCATGACGCATCCACCGGCGCCCAGGACGAACGATCCGGCGTAGAGGGGATTGCGGATGCTGGAATAAATACCGGTGCGGGTCACCCCCTCATACTTGATGAGGGTGCCCGCGCTCACGAAGCGTATGGACTCGCCCAGCACCATGATCAGGCCGCCGATGAGAAAGCTGAGCGGAGTGGGGTGCGCGCGCCAGATAAACAGCAGAACGGCAAGGAATCCTATCTGAAGGCGGAATACTTTGCGAAATTTCATGTTACCTCCGGGTTTTGCGCAAAAATACGTTTTTTTGGGGCATAAGTCAATCTCCTTGTGCGGGAAGGGGCGAGGGATCGTGGGGCGCGGGGGAGAAGGGGAGCGTGACAACGAGTAAATATAGACAAATAGCAAAATATATATTGACATATGCGTCCGGGATTGCTAAAATGAGATAGATACGGCGCGGGAAGTGGTCCAACATCACTCCGGCCCGGGGCGCGGGAAAAGACGCCGCACCCGTTTCCGAACGTCTTTCCATAATGAAGGAGGAAGGCTCATGAAAAGAATCGTGTTGGTGGCAATCCTTGCCCTGTTTGTCACGTCCTCCGCTCAGGCCCAGGCTCCCACCGGCTGGGCGGTTGGGTATGACCAGGCGGTGCAGGGGATCAGCCTGCGCTATCTCCCGACCGGAGGGGTGGGAGCGGAGGTCATGGCGGGTCTGACCATCGATTCGCCCAAGGCGGATAATCTGGGGACCGGCTACAATCTCAATCTCGGCGCGAATGTCCTGTGGAGCGTGTTCTCCGGGGCTCGCGCGCGTCTGGTCGGTTTCGGCGGAGGTCAGCTCTTTCTCGCCAAACCGCCTCTCGACAATGCCGATACCCAGACCACGGTTGCCCTGCTGGTCGGGCTGGAGCCCGAGGTGTTCGTGTGGGACAGCCTGAGCCTCTCCACCCGTATGGGGCTCCAGATCCGGTTTGTCGGCGATCAGCTCAGCGGGGGCGGTCAGTCGATCGATGATTCCGGGCGCACGGTGTTCGGGACATTCGGTCCGGAATTCAATCTGCTCGAAGGGATAAATATCCGGTACTATTTCTGATAAACGGCGTATGCGGATCGGGGCTCCGGGAGCGCGCCCCCGATATATACGGCGTTCCGGTATTCGAGAGCATGGTGTAAAAGCCATGCTCTTTTTTTAGTGCTTCGCGGTTTTCCATGGGTAGACGCCATGACCGGGCATGGCTGTATGTGCCGGTTACGCAGGCGCTTTCGTGGGGTAAGGAATCCTTCACCCCTCCCACTTCCGCTGTACTTTTCTTGAACGCCAAGAAAAGTACCAAAAGAAGGCGTGT
>CAYRTQ010000221.1:6046-7843 GCA_964426865.1 uncultured bacterium | reverse complement strand
GCCGGGTATACTGAACCGGGAGGGAACAGCTCGCCGCCGCGACATGGAGAACACCGAGAAAGACAGAGAAACGGCATCGAACAACACTGAAATGTCCAAGGGGCGTTTCTTCTCTCGGTCCCGGTGGTGAGAACCGGAGTATCCTGAAATCTGAACGGAGTTGTCACTGTATCCCGCACGCGGAGCGGCGGCGCGGTACACGCCCGCATGGAACAACCGATCTTTTCTCTTGTCTCTGTCATTCCCGGTGTTCTCTGTGGTGAGAGGTTCGATATTTTACAGGAAAAAATGAAAAGATTACTTGATTCCATAAACGAGCCGAAGGACCTCAAAAAACTGTCCATCAAGCAGATGGAGGCCCTGGCGGAAGAAATCCGGGGGAAAATCTGCGAGGTGGTATCCGCCAATGGCGGCCATCTGGCCCCCAGTCTGGGCGTGGTGGAATTGACCATCGCTCTGCACGCCGCGCTGAACTCTCCCGAGGACAAGATTGTCTGGGACGTGGGTCACCAGGCGTATACCCACAAGATACTGACCGGAAGGCGCGATGTCTTCCACACGCTCCGCACGGAGGGGGGAATTTCCGGATTTCCCAAGATCGGGGAAAATCCTTCCGACGCTTTCGGGACCGGCCACGCTTCCACCGCTATCTCCGCCGCGCTCGGGATAGCCGCGGCGCGTGATATCCGGGGAACGAACGAGCGAGTCGTGGCGGTGGTGGGCGATGGAGCCATGACCGGCGGACTGGCTTTCGAGGGGTTGAACAACGCCGGAGCCTCGGGGCGTGACATCCTCGTGGTCCTCAATGACAACAAAATGTCCATTTCCCCCAACGTGGGCGGGCTCTCCAAGTATCTGACCGATGTCATCTCCACGGAACTCTACAATCGTCTGAAGAAGGACATCTGGAGTCTGACCGGGTATATTCCGGCCATCGGCAGCCCGGTGCGCACCATCATGCGGCGGGTGGAAAGCAGCCTCAAGCATCTCATCATCCCGGGAGTGTGGTTCGAGAATCTCGGGTTCCGGTACTTCGGACCGGTGGACGGCCACGACATTGCCCGTCTTCTCGAAGTGTTCAACCATCTGAAGAGCATCAAGGGCCCGCTTCTCCTGCACGTGTATACCACCAAGGGGAAAGGGTACTGTTTCGCCGAGCAGGACGCCACGCGCTTCCACGGGGTCAATGCGTTCGAGCGCGAGACGGGCAAGGCGAAGCAGAAGGACTCCCGACCCAGCTATTCCTCCGTGTTCGGCTCGACTTTGGTTGAAATCGCCCGTAAGAATCCCACGGTCTGCGCCATCACCGCCGCCATGACCGATTCCACCGGTCTGCGGACTTTCGCCGGCGAGTTCCCGCAACGGTTCTTCGACGTGGGGATAGCGGAGGGACACGCGGTCACCTTTGCCTCCGGGTTGGCCCGGGCGGGCATGAAACCGTTTGTGACCATCTATTCTTCTTTCATGCAGCGGTCCTTCGACCATATCATCCACGATACCGCGCTCCAGAGTCTTCCGGTGGTGTTTTGCCTCGATCGGGCCGGGTTGGTGGGGGAGGATGGTCCCACGCACCACGGAGTGTTCGATCTTTCCTTCCTGCGCCAGATTCCGGGTTTGGTGGTCATGGCTCCCAAGGACGAAAACGAGCTGCGGGACATGCTCCACTTCGCCGCGGGATACACCGCCGGACCGGTTTCCATTCGCTATCCCCGAGGGGCAGGCACCGCGGAGTGCATGCGCCCGGAAGTCCAGCCCATCGAGCCGGGACGGGCGGAAATCCTCCGGGAGGGTGATTCC
>CAYRTQ010000221.1:0-5992 GCA_964426865.1 uncultured bacterium | reverse complement strand
ACCATTCTCGCCATCGGGGAGATGACCCCCATCGCGGTAAAGGCCGCGGACCTGCTCGCGGTTGAGGGAATCCAGGTCACCGTGGTGAACATGCGGTTCGTTCAGCCGCTGGACGCCGGAGTGCTCGATCGTATCGCCCGCACCGGCAAACCGGTCATCACCGTGGAGGAGAACATTACCGCGGGAGGATTCGGCTCCGCGGTTCTGGAATACTACGCGGCGAAAGGGATTGCTCCGGAAATGACGCTTATCGGGATTCCGGAGGAATTTCCCATCCAGGCCACGCGGAAGCGCCTGCTGGATCTGTACGGTCTCGATGCGGCTTCCATTGCCGAAAAGGTGCGGACCGCGATCAAGGTACGGGGTATATACAGCATGCGGTCCGGAGCCTGAGCCGGGAGACGCAAGCTCCAGCGTCCGGAAAGAATCCCCCGGAAAACACGGGGGCATGGCGAGGAACTATTTTTTGAAAGCGGAAAGTCAGGATTTGCTCCGATGTCTTCGATCTTTGATTCCTGTCCGATAGTGGAAGCGTATCGATCATGAACGTGGCCATACTCGGCAATATAAACAAGGAGGGTATTCGTACCCTCCTTCCGCAATTTATCGACGAACTGGATAAGGCGGGTATCGGGGTGGAACTGGACTGCGGTCTTGAACCCGTGCTTGACCGGGGCTACTCCTATGCCGATCCCCCGGAGCTTTTCCGGGGGAAGTGCATGGTCATCTCCTTCGGGGGGGATGGAACCATTCTCCATACCGCCAGGGTTTCCGAGGGTTCCGGCGTTCCCATTCTCGGGGTGAACCTGGGCAAGGTGGGATTTCTCGCCGGGATTTCACCGGAAGACATTCACCAGATTCCGGATCGGCTGAAACGCGGCGATTACGAAATATTGGACCGTATGGCGTTCGTGGCGGAATGTGGGGGGAAACGGTATTTCGCGCTCAACGACATCGTTCTGGACCGCAGCCGTGACACCCGCATCCTGAATTTTACCGTCATGGTGGATCATGATTACGCCGGGGAGTTCACTGCCGATGGTCTCATCGTTTCCACCCCGACCGGTTCCACCGCGCATTCCATGTCCGCCGGGGGGCCGCTGGTCATGCCGGATTGCAGGGTTGCCATCCTGACCGCGATCTGTCCTCATTCGCTCACCATGCGTCCCATGATCATCGATGGCTCGCGGCCTTTGCGCATCGGGATCGCCAGCGGTGTGGCGCGCATGGCGGTGGATGGCCAGAGCTTCGTGGATGTGTCCGTCGGGAACGAAGTGCTCATCCGGGCGTCTGATTCACCGGTACGGGTGGCCCGGTTCCGCGACAGGACTTATTTCGATATTCTCCATACCCGCCTGCGTTGGGGCGTTGGGTTCAAACAGAAAAACGAGTGAACGCATATTCGGATAACGCTTTCCGAACCGCGGATGATCGGGATAAAATGGGCGCGAGGGGATAAAGGATAAGAAGACGGTCCGGGCATTTCCCGGGGTGCGCGCGGACATGCGCCCGTATCTCCGGAACCGGCGTTCGGATATTCCTTTTATCCTCCTTTTCCGTTTCATCCCGGTCATCCGCGGTTCAGTATCTTTTTCCCGGCCACCCCGGACACGCAGGCGCTGATAAATGCTCGAATCCCTCACCATTCGCAACTTCGCCATCATCGATGAGATCACCGTGGAGTTCTCGGACGGTCTCAATGTCATCACCGGAGAGACCGGCGCAGGGAAGTCCATTGTCCTCGATGCTCTCGAACTGGTGCTCGGGGCGCGTTCTTCCGCGGAGATGATCCGTTCCGGGGCGGAGAGCCTGTCCGTCTCCGGGGTATTTACCGCCGATGCGACGGTGATGGATGGTGAGTTTCCGGTGGAGGCCGAGGACGGGCTGCTCATCCTCCGTCGGGACATCCGCGCCGATGGCGCCGGGCGCTGTTATGTAAACGACCGCCCGGTGACTCTCCGGGCGCTCAAGGCTCTGGGCGACCGTCTGGTGGATCTGCACGGCCAGCACGATCATCAGTCGCTTCTGGCGGTTCACGAGCACATCCGCTTTCTCGACGGTTTCGGGAAGCTCGTTCCCCTTGCCCGTGAGGTTGCGGACCGGTATGGTGAATACACCGGCATTCTCGAATCCATTGAAACGCTCCGGGAGCGGATCGCCGCGGGAAACCGAGACCGCGAACTGCACCGGTTCCAGATCGCCGAGATTGGGGACGCCGGTCTGAAACCCGGCGAGGATGGAGAACTGGAACAGGACATCCTGCGGCTTTCCCGTGCCTCCGACCTGAAATCCCTTGGTTTGCAGGCGTTTGAGGAGCTTTCCGAGGCCGATGGGTCCATCGCGGAACGCCTGGGAAACCTCTCCGGACGCATCGGCGATCTTTCCCGGTATGATGACCGTCTGGCGCCGCTGCTCGCGGAGATCGAGGCGGTTATCGATTCACTCGGGGAACTGGCCCGGGAATTTCGCGGGTATGGCGAGCGGCTGGACGACGACCCCGCATTGCTTGCTGAGATGGAAACCCGTCTGGCGCTCATCGACAAGCTCAAGAAGAAGTACGGTCCCTCGCTGGAGGACGTGCTCGGGTATTATCGTAAAATCTCCATGGAGACCGAAGTTGCGGAGAACGCCGGTCTGGAGTTGGAAAACCTGGAGGCGAATGCGGTCCGGGTGCGTTCGGATCTCCTGGAGCGCGCGGCCCTGCTCTCCCGTAAACGGGAGGAGATCGCTCCGCTTCTGGCGCGGGAGGTGGAATCCCATCTCGTCGAACTGGGCATGAGCGGCGCTCGTCTGGTGGTGGATATCGCTCCCTGCGAGAGCGGGTATACAGTCGAGATGGACGGTGGTCCGGTCACGATCGGAAGAAACGGCCTGGACCGGGTGGAATTCCTCATCTCCGCAAATCCGGGAGAGCCGTCGCGTCCCTTGGTGAAAGTGGCTTCCGGCGGTGAGATATCCCGCATCATGCTCTCGCTCAAACTGGCGCTGAACGGGGTGGATTCCGTTCCCACCATGGTATTCGACGAAATCGACACCGGTGTCTCCGGGCGGGTGGCGGATGCGGTGGGGAGGAAACTGCGCCGTCTGGCCGAAGCGCGTCAGATGGTGGTTATCACCCATCTTCCCCAGATCGCGGCCATGGGCGACCGTCATTTCTCCGCCCGCAAACGGGTCGAGGGTGACCGGGCCAGCACCCGGCTTCTCGCGCTCGATCCGGCCATGCGCGAGGAGGAACTCGCGCTCATGATCTCCGGCGACGCCCTGACCGAAACCGCGCTCGCCCACGCCCGCGAAATGATACGGCGTCAGCGGACGGAAACAAAAGAAAAATAACTCGCAACACAGAGGGCACGGAGTACTCTGTCAACTGGATAGTGTTGGGTGGATTGCGCTTCGACAAGCTCAGCGCCCGGCGCTGGCTGAGTGCCCGGTGGCTGAGCTTGTCGAAGCCAGAGGGTTGGATGGGTGCCTCCCAACTGTATCGACTTGACGAGGTAAGAGGGCACGGAGAAAGGGAAAATGAAGGGTGAAATGGCGGCGGGCGTTCGTGGCCGTTCGATGGGGATATGAAGGCCTGTTTTCCCGTGTATTTTCTCCCTGATTTATCCTTTTCCCGTCTTTTTCCATACTCTCCGTGTTGAAAATATCTTTTCAGGATTTTACCATGACCGAAGAACTGGACCTGTTCGGCGACATCCATCCGCCCCGCAAGGGGAAAGCTTCCGTGAAGCGCCCGCCTCTGGCCGAGCGCATGCGTCCGGAAACGCTCGCGGAGTTCGTGGGACAGGAGCATCTGGTCGGCGAGGGCGAGTTTCTGAACGAGGCCCTTCAGCGGGACGAGATTTCCTCCATCATTCTCTGGGGGCCGCCCGGCACGGGGAAAACCACGCTGGCCCATGTCATCAGCAAATCCACCAACGCCGAATTCGTGGCGCTTTCCGCGGTGATGAGCGGAGTGAAGGATTTACGCGAGGTCATGTCCGTGGCGCGTCTGAGCACCCGGAAGACCATCCTTTTCATCGATGAGATTCACCGGTTCAACAAGGCCCAGCAGGATGCCTTTCTCCCCCATGTCGAGGACGGCACCATCATTCTGATCGGAGCGACCACGGAGAATCCCTCCTTCGAGGTGATTTCACCGCTCCTTTCACGGTCGCGGGTGCTGGTGCTCAATTCGCTCACCGACGACCATATCCGGGAGATTATCACCCGTGCGGCGAAGGATACGGATCGCGGACTCGGGAATGAGGTGGCCCGCATCGAGGAAGACGCCATGACCGCCCTGGTGGGTTTCGCCTCGGGCGACGCGCGAAGGGCGCTCAATACCCTGGAGCAGGCGGCGGTCCTGGCGAAAAAAACACCGGAGGGCCGGGTCATCACCCTCGCGGACGCGGAGAAGGCCTCCCAGCGCAAGATGCTCCGGTATGACCGCGCGGGTGAGGAACATTACAATATCATCTCCGCTCTCCACAAAAGCATGCGCGGCTCCGATCCCGATGCGGCGCTCTATTGGTTCGCCCGCATGGTCGAGGGCGGGGAGGACCCGCTCTACATCGCCCGACGGGTGGTGCGTTTCGCCTCCGAGGATGTGGGCATGGCCGATCCCAAGGCATTGGAAGTGTGCATCGCCGCTACAGAGGCGTACCGTTTCCTCGGCAGCCCGGAAGGGGAACTGGCCATCGCGCAGGCCATCGTGTACTGCGCCACCGCTCCCAAGTCCAACTCCGTGTACGCGGCCTATGGCGAGGTGCGTCGTGACGCCCGCGCCCGGGGAGAACTCCCGGTTCCCATGCACATCCGCAATGCCCCCACCGGGCTGATGAAAAATCTGGGATATGGCCGGGGATACCAGTACGACCATGATTCCGAGGGCGGATATTCTGGACAGGAGCATCTCCCGGACCAACTCCGCGGCAAGACCTATTACCATCCAAGCGGCTTCGGATTTGAGAAAACCGTGGCGGAGCGCATGCGCTGGTGGGAAGAGCGAAAAAAGGAACTCCAAGCGAGCGAGAATGAACCGGGGTGCACCGGGGGATGAACTTTTCAGGAAGGCAGAATGGATTTTTACATCGATCCCGGCAATCCCCATGATTCCGCGAATACCGTTCAGTCCACTATGCCCGTCCTTGTTGCTTTGGCGCTGTTTTCCATGGAGATGATGTGATAGAATCGGAATTGAAGCTGTCGTCCTTCGGGACCGCGGCTGGACTTCTGGCGGTGGATGTGGACGGCACGCTCATCACCGACCAGGGAGAGATCACCGGACGGGTGCGCGAGGCGCTGGAGCGGGTGGCCGCCGCGGGCTGGGAAGTGGTTATCGCCACGGGGCGGACGTTCTATGCCGCGCGCCGGGTCATCGAGACCCTGCCGTTCATACGCTACGCGCTTCTGAGCAACGGCGCCTGCATCGTGAATGTGAAGGATTCCGATATCCTGCACATGGATCTGATTCCCCGCGAGGTGGTGGAGGATGTGGCGGGGGTGATTCGCGGGAACGGCGCCATCCCGGTTCTCTATGACGGCGATATCCACCATCAGAGTATCTACTATGATTCCCTGGAAAATGCCTGCTCGTTTTTCGAGTGGTATGTCAGCCGTGACAAGCGCGCCGTCCGGGTGGACAATATTCTGGATTACGCCGGGAACGTTCAGCAGATCGGAACCATCGCCGCCCGTGAATCCGTATTTCGAATCCGGGACGAACTCCTCTCCGATGATCGGGCGACACCCATGCCGCTTCCTTTCGAAAGCCCTCATTTCGGCGGCAAGAACCATGATTTCTGGTTCCTGCAGGTCAATGGCGCGGGAGTGTCCAAAAATGTCGCCATACGGCGTATCGGGAACTGGCTGGGTATTCCGGATGGGAGAGTGGTCGCGGTGGGCGACAATTACAATGACGCGGACATGATCGTGGGCGCGGACGTGGGCGTGGCCATGGGTAACGCCCCGGAGGAGATCAAGCGGCTCGCGCGTCTCGTGGTGGGGGTCA
>CAYRTQ010000220.1:0-7874 GCA_964426865.1 uncultured bacterium | reverse complement strand
ACGGCAGGCTCGCCTTTTTTACAATCCCTTTTTACAGAAATTTACGGACTCTATCATTCGATAGACCGGGACGGTGTGTTATGGGGTGTAGGGAATAAGGGGGGAATCGTTCGTTTCATAGAAGATTTTCCGGACCACGTGGAAAGTGTCGGTAAGAACCCCGCAACACTCTCTCTTTTCAACAATAATCCCAACCCCTTCAACCCCTCCACCACCATCTCCTTCTCCCTCCCCTCCGCCGCCCGCGCAACCCTCTCGGTCTACGACATCACCGGGCGCAAAATCCGCACCCTTGTCGCCGGGAGCGTTTCCGCCGGGAATCATTCCGTGGTCTGGGACGGCCGAGACGTGTCCGGACGCGCGGTTTCCTCCGGGGTATATTTCGCCCGTCTGGAATCGGGGAACGCGGCGCGGACGATGAAGATGCTCCTCATGCGGTGAGCGATTTGCATGTTCGAGAGATTGTGCGCCGGGACCCGCGGCGTTTCTCCGCTTGACCTTTCCTGTCGAAAATGTTAATTTACATACGGATATGGAAGCCGGACCATTCCCGAATTCCGAACATTTTCCGCGAAAGGAAACGGCCATGAAGAACATACAACTGCTTTCCAGTCTCAAAATGAAAGCCGATACAAAGATACTCCTCCTGGTCATGGATGGTCTGGGCGGATTCCCCGGGCCGGACGGGCGCACGGAGCTGGAAGCCGCGAACACCCCGAATCTCGACGCGCTCGCCAAGCGGGGAGCCTCCGGACTCATGGACACGGTGGCGCGGGGGATCACTCCGGGAAGCGGTCCCGGTCACCTGGGACTTTTCGGATATGATCCGCTGACGTTCACCATCGGGCGCGGCGCGCTGGAGGCGGCGGGCATCGATTTCGATCTCCGCAGGACCGATGTCGCCACCCGGTTCAATTTCACCACGCTCGACTCCAACGGCAATATCACCGATCGTCGCGCGGGACGCATTCCCACCGATGTCAACCGCCGTCTGGTGGAGAAAATGCGTCAGGCGAAAGTTCCGGGGGTGGAGATTTTCGTGGAGACGGTCAAGGATCATCGCGGGGTGGCGGTATTCCGCAAACCGGGACTGGCCGGCTGCCTGCGCGATACCGATCCGCAGCAGTTGGGCGTTACTCCGCTCAAGGCCGAGCCGTTCGATTCCACTTCCCGGGAAATGGCGGACATCGCCAACGCCTGGCTGGCGCAAATATATGAAATTCTGAAGGATGAGCATCCGGCCAACGGCATTCTCACCCGCGGGTGGTGCAACTACCCGGAAATCCCGACCTATGGGGAAGTGTACGGTCTCAACCCGGCCTGCATCGCCCTCTATCCCATGTATCGCGGGGTGGCAAAATTCGCCGGCATGAAAGTATACCGCGAGGGGATCACCGATTTCAACACCGAGGCCGATGTGCTGGCCAAGGCCTGGCCGGATCACGATTATTTCTTCATGCATTTCAAGTATACGGATTCCGCGGGCGAGGACGGCGATTTCGGGCGTAAGGTGGCCATGATCGAGGAAGTGGATCGCACGCTCCCCCGTTTGCTGGATCTCAACCCGGATGTGATCGCGATAACCGGCGATCACTCCACCCCGGCGATATACAAAGGCCACAGTTGGCATCCGGTGCCGGTGCTCATGGCCGGAACCTGGGTTCGTCCGGACGCCGTGACATCGTTCAGCGAGGTCGCCGCCATCCAGGGCGGGCTGGGACGGTTCGAGGCGAAATACCTCATCAACGAACTGCTCGCCGCGGCGGGAAGAATCACCAAGTTCGGCGCGTAATCCCGGATTCGATTGTCACGGAGCTGTATTTCCGGCCTTCTCCGCTCATGTGGAGAAGGCCGGTTTTTTTGGGGCGCCTGATTCGTTAAATCGATCAATCAAATGAATGGTGAATACTTGCCCGAAGACTTCTGCCGGGTGAATGGCATGCGCAATTCCGGGAAAGATGCTCCATGCCTGCCCGGTCTTTCGAATGGGTTTTCACGATTTCTGCGAGTATAACGGTACGGTTGGCGGGGAAGGAGGCGGGACTTCCCTTGCTGTAGGAAAGTTCCGCCTCCGGCAAATGCGGTTGATGTTCGGAAACAGTTTTGTCAGGGGCGTATTCTGCGGATCAGTTCGAAATTGCAGATTCGCGTTTCCGGGAAGCCCTCGGGATCCACGATGATATTTCCGTTTGGATCGAGGGATATGATGTTGTCGTTCAGTTCGAGAAGCGAGCCGTCGTAACCCGCGTCCCTCAGCCGCGACCGGGTCCGTTCGAGCAACTGGAGCGCTTCCGAAGGGGACAGAATTCCCTCATCGGCGGACCGTTCCAGATCGAAAGGAGTGCAGAGAGCGCCCTCATGCTCGGCCACCCAGGAATCGGAGCCGTTATAGTATCCCCGTATCGTGATGTAATCGCGGTCCTCACGGAGAACGGGGCGGCCGTCCATGGCCGTGATACCGTAATGCGATACATACCGTCGGGAATCGGCGGCCGGTTCTGTCTTGGCGCTCCCGGTCATGTAAATGGCGCGCGCATATACGGTCGGGATGCCCAGGGTGGTGAGATGCTGGGCTATGGCGAATTCCTCGAAGGGACTGTTGATGCCATGCCCGAGGATGTGGCTGCGACGGGCTTCCTGCTCGCCGGGCGAGGGCAGTTCCCCGGTTCGCGAGGTTTTCCAGACGATGTGGATATTGTCTTTGGTGACCGTATAGAACACCTCACGGTGGTCCGAACACGACTGGCAGGGAGTGCGACGCCAGCGTTCCGGGAGGAAATAATCGAAGAGGCGCGGATTGCGTCCGACCACCCAGAGCATGCCCCCCGTGCTCTCAACGTGGCCGTGCACGTAGGGCACCCCAAGGATTTCGCTCTTGGTGAGGAAAGAGGGCAGCGGATTTTCCTGGAAACGGTCCCTCTGGTCGTCAAGATACAGGTGACGGCGCTTGTACTTGACCTGTTCCTCGTGGGTGGGCGTACGGATGAGCAATTCATAGTCCACCAGCGAATAACGGCCATCTTCCACGAGGGAGCGGACGAACTCGATCTGTGCTCCCCGGGGGTCGTCTGTGCCGTTTTTCCCCATTCGCCGCAGGCTGGTAACGTCCTGCTCGTCGATGATGATGTGGGATGGTTTCATATCGGCTACCACAAAACCCTTGTCCGCCAGATCGCGGGTTCCCCGCTCGGTCATGTATGCCAGATGCTCTACGGTTTCATCCTCCCCTGCTCCGATTTCCTTCAACGCCTCGACAATGTTCAGGCCGTCGATCCATTTGTAGACCATTTTGTATTGCCGGAGAATATCGAGATTGATGCTGGGGTGCTTGCGGGTGATGCGGTTGATCCGTTCCCGGGAGCGCCCGGTCTGCCACAACTGGAGTTCCTCGGAGGGAACGTATATGGCGAGCGGCTGCTGGGTGCGGATGAAGATATCCCGTGGGCCGAAGCGGTTCTCGCGGAGTTCCATGGTCAATGCGAACTCCTCCCAGGGACTGTTGAACTCGGCGTTGATGAACTCGTAGAGTGTGTGGGTGTTGAGCGGAACATCCTCGCCCACCCGGTTATTCTTTACCACGAGTTGCAGGGAGCATCCGTCGATTTCCTTGGTGACCACACGAAAAACAGAACTGGTTCCGGTCAGACGGACACGGTGGGATTCGAACCAGCTCCTCTCGTACCAGTTCTCGATGTCGAGGATGTCCGCGTGCTGTACCCCGTATTCGGTGAGGTACAGATCGCCCGCGTCTCTCGTCCGGGTGTGGACATACACCACGCCGAGGAGATTGATGATCGATTCGGTTGTGATCGGGAGACAGTTTCTTTTATCCCGCGCCGGTTCGGTCAAAACACATTCCTCCACAAGTTTCAATAGGCGATATGATGTACGGGATGCCCGTATGACGTCCGAACACCGGATACCGCTTCAGATTATTGGAAAAGAGACAGCCGCCATGCGCTCAATCCGTCCAAGCGCAGACAACCTCACGGTACCGGCATGACGGTTCAGTAGACGCCCAGAATGGAAAATCCCCGGCTTTCAGAGTAGCCGAAGCCAGCGCTCCCTGTGGGATACCGAACCGTACCGCCCCTGCATCCCGCGAATCACGGTTCAATCAAAAGGTCATCCACCGGAAACAGATGGTAAAAAAAACTGCCTGCCGGCATCGGGGCCGACAGGCAGGGACTTCCGTGTCGAAATCAGCCGAGCCGCTCGGCCAGTTTTTCGAGCTGACAGCGGAGACGCACGGGGAGACGATCTCCGAACCGGGCGAAATGATTCTCGATATCCGGGATCTCCGCTTTCCAGGCGGCGGAATCGACCGAGAGCAGTTCGTGCAGGTTCTCCGCGCTGATCGGGAGCCCGTTCAGGTCGAGATCATTTTCTTCGGGGAGCAGGCCGATGGGCATCTCACGCGCGCCGACTTTCCCGTCGACCCGTTCGCACATCCACTTGAGCACCCGGCTGTTGTCGCCATAGCCCGGCCACAGCCACTTCCCATCCTCGCTTTTCCGGAACCAGTTGACGTAGAAAATGCGCGGGGCCTTGTCGCCGAGACGGTCTCCCATGTCCAGCCAATGCTGGAAATAATCGCCCATGTTGTATCCGCAGAAGGGGATCATCGCGAACGGATCTCGGCGCAGGTTCCCGACGCTCCCGATATTGGCCGCGGTGGTTTCAGATGCCGCGGTGGCTCCGAGGAATACGCCATGATCCCAGTTGTACGACTCCATGACCAGCGGGACCATGCTCGCGCGTCGTCCACCGAATATGAAGATGTCGATGGGCACTCCGTTGGGGTCTTCCCAGTCCGGGCAGATCACCGGGCACTGGGACGCGGGCGCGGTGAAACGGGCGTTGGGATGTGCGGCGACCTCACCGCTTCCCGGTTTCCAGTCCCGGCCCTTCCAGTCGATGGTGTGTTCGGGGGTATCTCCGCCCATGCCTTCCCACCAGATGTCGCCGTCGTCGGTCAGTGCGCAGTTGGTGAAAATGGTGTTTTCACGGATGGTATCCATGGCCATGGGATTCGAGTCGTACGAGGTGCCGGGCGCCACGCCGAAGAAGCCCGATTCTGGATTGATGGCGCGCAGACGGCCTTCCGGGTCAATTTTCATCCAGGCGATATCATCGCCGATGCATTCGCATTTCCAGCCCGGTATGGTGGGGGTGAGCATGGCCAGGTTTGTTTTTCCGCAGGCCGAGGGGAAAGCGGCCGCTATGTGGAATCTTTTCCCCTCCGGGTTGGTGAGCCGGAGAATGAGCATGTGCTCAGCCATCCAGCCCTCACGACGCGCGATCACCGAAGCAATGCGCAACGCCAGGCATTTCTTGCCGAGCAACGCGTTTCCACCGTATCCCGATCCGAACGACCAGATGAGATTCTCCTCGGGGAAATGGCTGATGTACTTTTTGGACATCTCGGCGCAGGGCCAGGCCACATCCTGCTGGCCTTCCTCCAGCGGCGCTCCGATGGAATGGAGGCAGGGGATGAATTCGCCGTCCGTTCCCAGCTTCTCAAGCACGTTTACACCGACCCGGGTCATGATGTGCATATTGCAGACCACATAGGGGCTGTCGGTGATTTCGATGCCGGTTTTTGCGATGGGAGAATCGATGGGGCCCATTGAGAAGGGAATGACATACATGGTTCTTCCCTTCATGCAGCCGGAGTACAATTCCCGCATTGTACCCTTCAACGTGACCGGATCGACCCAGTTGTTTGTCGGACCGGCTTCCGCCTGGTCGGTGGTGCTGATGTAGGTCCGCTGCTCCACTCTCGCCACATCGCTGGGATCCGAGCGAAAAAGGAAACTGTTGGAGCGTTTCGCCAGAGGCGTGGCGCTTCCGCTCCGGACCACGAGCGACATCATGTGATTGTACTCTTCGGTCGATCCGTCGCACCAGTATATCGAGGAAGGAGCACACATCTGGGCGATTTCCTGAATCCACCGGTTGAGCTTGTCATGACGAGAAGGTGAAGAAGACATACTTATCCCCCTATACAGTATAAAAAATTTTGTTTCCATTGTCTCGGGATGAGTGAGCGACGGATAACAGAATCGTTGTGGAGTCAACAACCTTGTAAAATAAGAAATACCATCCTGTAATAGCAACAACTTTTATTGTCTCCCGATTCAGCCGGAATTCACTCCATATCAGGGTGGTTCTTCCTTGCAACTTCCCCATCATGCGTATCACCGGTTCAGACCATTAGCGCTTTCTTTGGATGATCTCGAACACGGCATCATCCGTAAAAAAGGCGCTCCTTTCTGCAGGAGCGCCTTTCCCGGTAAAATGGTCCCTTGCGCGCCGTTACCGCGATGCCCGGTTCTCGATCCCCCTGCGTTCCAGCAGGGTTCCTTCCATGAGATAGAGGTCGGTCAGGGAGTTCAGGTAAGAAACCATGGACCGAACTTCGTCGCGCTGGCTGGCGATGAAATCGCGCTGGGCCTGGAGTACGAGGTAGTTGGTGGATTTGCCCACCCGGAATTTCTCCAGTTCGGCGTCGAGTTTCTTCTCCTGCAATTCCCTGGTGACCTTGGTGGCGTTGATCTGCTGACGGGTTCGCAGGACCTCGACATAGGCGGAACGCACATCCCGCTGCACCATGCGCTCCATATTCTGCAAAGCCAGGTTCATCTGATCGCGCGAACGTTTCGCCTTCGCATGTTGGGCCCGCGCCTGCCCCTGGGATACGGGCATGCTGAATGTCAACCCTCCGCTGATATCCCTGAACTGGCTGTTGATATCGGGAGTGGCATCTTTGATGACTTCGGCATAGGAGGTTCTTCCGAGGGTGACGAACATATCCAGTTTGGGAAGGAGGCCGTTGCGGGTCTGAACCACGTCGATATCACCTTTCTGCAGGTTGATCTGGGCCTGAAGAAGGTCGGAGCGGTATTTCAGCCCCACCCGCTCGTACGACTCCACACTTTCCAGGGAATCGGAGGGAATGAAGGGCGCGTCGGCAAGCGCGGGTATGGTGGACCATGTCGCCGATTTGCCGGAAGGATTGAGCAGAAACAGGAAGTTCAGGCGCGCCTGCTCGTAGCTTCCCCGTGCGTCGATGAGCGTTTCCTGACGGTTGGCTACCTCCGCGCGGACCGCGGCGAGGTCCAGTTCCGCCAGTTTGCCCACGTTCACCCGCTCCTGCGACTCCGCCAGCAGACGCTCGGCCAGGGAGAGCGAGCTTTCCTGGATGGCGATCTCCTGCGCGGCGAGATAGAGGTCCCAGTAGGATTTTTCCACACTCGCGGCCACATCCTCCGCCACGCCTTTCATTTCGGCCTGGGAGATGTCCATGTCGAGATTGGCCTTGCGAAGATTGGCCATGTTGGGGTTGAGTCCGAATCCCTGGAGGAGGGACTGGGTGATGGTCAGTCCCAGGGTTCCGGTCGCCTGATCGGTGTAATCGTTCGTGGAGGGATAACCGCGCGTATATCCGCCCATGGAACTGGTGATTGACAGCTTGGTTCCGGTCGGCAGAATTTCGGTAATTCCCGCACTGTAGGACTGGCGTTCCTCTCTGAGACCCATCGGCGTGAGTTCTCTTCCAAGGAATTGTTGACGGTCACTTTTGCTTCTGGTTGCGGAAATGCTGATTTCCGGCTCAAAAACGCTCCGCTGTTCCCGGGCGGAAGCGTCGGCGATGTCGGAGGTTATCCGTTGGATGGTGACTGTTGGATTACGCTCCAGCGCGGTGAAGATGGCGTCCCTGATGCCGTAATACACCGTATCTCCTCCCGAGATTCCGGGAAAGAGATCGGCGGCTTGGGCGGGGATCTCTGCGATGGTCATTCCCGTCAGGAGCGGCAATACGGTCAGGAGCCGCCGCGGGGAAGAAAGCGGTCGTACGATGGTATGGATAA
>CAYRTQ010000219.1:4111-7881 GCA_964426865.1 uncultured bacterium | reverse complement strand
AAACGGGCGACAACACCACCACCCCCGGCGGACTCGGCGGCACTACCGGCGGCATCCCGGGCGAGGACATCATCATCACCCTGCGCATGACCGCCCCGGATGATGTCGCGGCGGATTCCACCCTCTGGGGCTTCCATTATCTTCAGGCCACCGTTGAAGACAACGGGGACGCCACGGAAGTGGAAATCCCGCCCTCCTCGGTCAAATACGCGGGCAAGGATCCCCTCCAGTGCTACAAGTCCTGGGACTTCACCTACATCCTTCGCGGCTATGACGCCGGAGCCCGGGTCACGGTCAAATACCATCCGGTGAAATACGCCTGCGGAACCGGAACGCCGGAAGAGATCATCGGCGACGATATCACGGTCACTGAAATTCTCATCGATCCCGCGGGATACGTGTACGACATCGATGTCGCGGGCCGCGAGTACACCTGGCCGGAAGTCCCCCCGGAGAAATCCCTGATCGACACGGCCACGGTCACCGCCTGGGAACGCACCGGCGACACCGACTGGACGATGTGGGACGCCGCCGCGCACGGCGACCAGGTCAATCCCCAGGTCACCGACACGGCCACGGAAGACAAGGTCAAGCAGAAGGGATACTTCGCCTTCTTCGTCCCCGCCGGACAGTACCGGGTGAGCGCGTCCGCCTCGGATTACGCCCAGGTGGAAAGCCCCATTCTCACCGTGGTCAACGAGCCCATCTACTACAACATGGGCATGCGCCGCTCGAAAAAGATCGGGACCGGAGTGGCGGAAACCGGGTCGAGGCTCGAACTGCCGCGGGCGTTCACCCTCCTGCGCAACTATCCGAACCCGTTCAATCCGTCCACGAACATCATGTTCCTGCTCCCCGCGAAGGGATTCACCACCCTTTCCATCTATAACATGCAGGGACAGAAAGTGCGCGAACTCCTGGCGAAAGACATGCCCTCGGGCCTCCACACGGTGGCTTGGGACGGCTGCGACAGCGCCGGCAGACCGGTTTCCACGGGCGTGTACTTCTCCTCCCTTTCCTCGGGAAGAATCCACGCCGCGTGCAAGATGCTTCTGGTCAAGTAGCCCGCACCCGCCGTCACAAACCGAAAGCCCCCTCTCCGCAATGTGGAGAGGGGGCTTTTTTTATGGAAAGAAACGGCGCCGGGGGAAAGCGGTATGTCCCGGGCCCGGTCTTTTCGGCAGAGAGACATACGAAACCCGCCCGCACCGGAAACATGCGTGATGGAAACGATAAATAGGGTGCAGGTTTGCTGGCTTCGACAAGCTCAGCCAGCGGCGGGCGCTGAGCTTGTCGAAGCGTAATCCACACAACACTATTTAGTTGACAAGGTACTCGTACCAGGCGCCGTGAACCGGAGCGGGTGGTTATCTCGCCGCCGCCCGTTCGATGACCTCGGCGAGGGCGGAGAAACTGATGGGCTTGATGAGGAGATGGTTCACCATCTGCTCGTCGCGGCTGAGTTCCTCGACGCGGGCGCCCCAGCCGGTGAGCATGATGCTGTATGTATCGGGGGATATTTTACGGACATGGCGGGCGATTTCCAGCCCGGAGACGCCGGGCATATTCAGATCGGTGATGAGGATGTCGAAATGGCGGGAGTTGAGCAGCGCGAGGCCCTCCTCCCCGCCATACGCGGTGGTCACCCGATGCCCCGCGCGGGAGAGGAATTCGTCCAGAATCTCACAGATGTTCTCCTCGTCGTCGATCACCAGGATGGAGCAGGGTTCGGGCGGGTTCTCCGGGACAGCGGACGTCTCCACCGCCGGGACCGCCGGAGCGTACCGGAGCAGGATGGTGACCGTGGCGCCCCGGCCCTCGGCGCTGTTCACCTGAATCTCGCCCCCGAATTTTCCGATGATGGCATAGCTGACACTCATGCCGATGCCGGTGCCCTTCTTGCCTTTGGTGGTGAAGAACGGCTCGAACAGACGGCGGCGGGTTTCCTCCGACATCCCGATTCCGGTATCCGTGACAATCAGCGCCGCGAACCCCTCGCGCGCTTCGGTGGAGACAGTGAGCGCGCCGCCTTCCGGCATGGCGTCGAACGCGTTCATGATGACATTGCTCAGGACTTCCCGCATTTCGAACGGGATCATACGGACCGGGGGAATCGTCTGGAGCCGTGCATCCACCGTATACGAGGGTCCCGGAGCGGTGTACCGCGGCTTCATGAACTCCAGGACTTCCCGCACGACCTCGTTCAGGTCGGCGGGTTTGATTTCCGTGGGTTCGCTGGAATTGGAAAAATTCTGGATGCGGTGTACGATATCCGCGCCGTCCAGCGCCGCGCGGCGGATGTTCTGGATAACCCGCTGCCCGTTCTCGTCCAGGTTTTCGGCGGAAAGGAGTTCCAGGTATCCGAGGATCACGGTGAGAATGTTGTTGAAATTATGGACCACTCCGCCGGCCAGCTCGCCCAGCATGTTGAGCTTTTCGCGGATCACCAGTTCATGCTCGACCCGGCGGTGTTCGGTGATGTCGAGCGCCACTCCGCGCACCCGTCGCGCGGGAGCCGGACTGAAAGAAAGGATGACCGGCAGGGCGGAACCGTCCTTGTGTACGATGGTATATTCCAGCGCTTCCAGCCGCTCGCCCCGGCGAAGCCGCTCGAAATCCCGTTGCGCGCGCTCCCGCTCCTCCGGCGGAATGATACGGTCGAACGGCACTCCCTCGCGGAGATCGTTCCGGGTATACCCTGTTTTCTGAAGACAGGCGGCGTTACCCGAGGCAAGGTATCCCTCCGGACTGATCTCGAACACCATTTCCTGCTCCCCGAAAAGACGGGGGAAGAGGACGGCGGTATCCCGTGGACTGTCTTCGGCGTCCGGAAGGTCGTCCCCGGAAAGGTCCCGGGCAATAATACACCGCACGGTGTCCTCCCCCTCGCGGACAAGACGGGTGCGCATTTCCACCGGCAAAGGCTCGCCCGTCTTACGGCGCAGGGTGGTGCGCACGGACAATCCGTTCTTCCTCTGTTCTTCACGGAGGATGGAGGGCAGACGGTCCATCATGCTCTCCGGCAGCAGGGTGGAGATATCCATCTCCCGCAGGGCGGACCGGGAATACCCGAGGGCCTTTTCCGCGGCGCGGTTGCTCCACAAAAACCGTCCGCTCTTCCAGTCCGATATGATGAGCGGGTCGGGGAAAAGTTCGAAAATGGACGGGAAGATCCCGGAAGAGAACGCGGGGGGTAATTCGGAATGTTTCTTGCTGGAGGAAAAAGAACTCGCCTTCACCGCCGGTCCTCTCTTCGGTCCCCTCGCCCGGAACCGGCTGCCGCCCAACAGCCGAAACCGCGCCGGAACCCGTGGCATCCGGTACTTTTCATCTCATTTTTCATCACGACAAAAGCTACATTCATTTTCCCCTAAAGTCAATACCGAATACGGGTAAAGAAGAATCTCGCCTCCCCTCGCCATATGGGCGTTGTTCCCGGCTCAACCGGACGAATCGTCCCCCGTCCCGCCCCCATTCCCCGTCTTTGAGCCATACCTTCCGACGATCAGGTCCGGGGTGCGCCCCCCCGGGGAGGGGAATACGCTTCCCTGACAACAGGGGAGACAGTTGCCGTAAAAAAATAAATCCCCTGCGAAAAGATTTGCGCAAAATGATTGCCTTTTTATATTATTATAGTTATATATGATATGGTGCATTACGGGTGGCCGCAGGTCCCCGGAGATCCGTGGAGGGTGCGCCCTCGCAATTCGGATCAGCCTGATGCGGTTTTACGGTCAAAAAGGAGGATATCCCATGCGTGAGCGCGCGCC
>CAYRTQ010000219.1:2304-4101 GCA_964426865.1 uncultured bacterium | reverse complement strand
CTGGAAGCGGAGTGGAATCGTCCGGGGCCGGAGAGTTCCGCCGGCCGCCGTTCCCCGCCGCGCCGCCCTCCCGTTTCGAACGGACTGGCGCACAACCGGGCGAGACTCCCGCAACGGGGGGCTGAGCGCGGAGAACGGACACACACAGCTCTTTTCGGGAGAGAATGAATATGAACATCTATGTCGGCAACATACCGCATGTCATGAGTGAGGATGATCTGCGGCAGACATTCCAGGAGTACGGACATGTCGATTCGGTCAATATCATCAAGGACAACCTCACCGGAAGATCGAGAGGCTTCGGTTTCGTGGTGATGGAAAATCAGGAGGAAGCTGAAGCCGCCATCCGGGCCTTGAACGGCAAGGAGGTCCGGGGACGCGCGCTGACCGTCAACGAAGCCCGCCCGCGTCCCGAAGGCGCCCACCCGGGAGGACGGGGCGGTGGTGGCATGCGGTACTGATACCGTCGGCGGACGGTCCCCGGGGACGCAGCCGCGGCTCGTCGATGACTTCAGCGGTGAAGCGGAAGAAATCCTTTCAGCGATCATCCCTATCGACATGACGGTCTTTTCCGGTATTCCCCCCGCATCCGGCTTTTATCCCTTCAATCCTTCTCCCGCCCCGCGCGGACCCGGGAGAAGGATTCCCTCCGCAACCCGGAGAGGGCCGCTCCTCCGGACGCCCACGGAAGCAAAAAATCTCCCTGTCCCGCTTTTCAGGAAAGCGGGAGCGCGGGGGGATTTTTTTTGGGCCTTGATCAAAGCCGGTTTCGCGCGGAGGGAGGGAGAAGAATATCTCCCGTAAAGGCGCACATAAAAAGGTTCTTCGCGTTTTTTGTAGTAGATGCCTGTGCCGGTTGTACAGCGCTTTCATACGCCAAAGAATATCCGCCAACCACATAGTACCGTTTTACCCGCAGAAAACCGCGAAGACCCCTTATTTCAAGTGTTCCCCGATACGGTTCAGGAAGTAGAATTGCTCCCGGGTGTCGAAATCGGATACAGAGAACGCCTTGATCACATAGTCCACTTCGGTAAAGTCAGAATCGTAGAACGTGGCGGAATAGTTCTTGGGCCGCACAAGGTAGTAATTGGTCACACTCACCGTGGCGCTATCATCATCCCCGGTCACGATGATGGAGAGACGATTCCGCATCTCGAACGCCTCCGTGTCCTTGCGCTCCGCTCCGGACCAGTCCTCGACTTTCACCCCCCGTACCGTGGCGGCGGACATGCGCCCGATCCCCCGTACCAACTGTTTCCGCCATTGCGTGAGAATGAGCCCCTGGGCCGCATCCCCACGAAACAGCTTGTAGTTCTCCCGGGCGGTTTCCCGGACGCACCGCCAAACAATATCGCGACTCACCGGGAAGCTGCGTTCCTCGGTGTTTATCTGCTGGTCGTGGGTAGCGCGGAAACGCGGCGGCTGGGGAAACAGACAACCGGAAAAGAGGCTTGCGGCAAGGAGGATCAGCACCGCCGACGCGAATATTCGGGGAAACGGATGGCGAAACATTTCTCCTCCTCATGCGGTAAACGGGATGGAAGCCACATGACCCACACGGAAAGCGAGAATTATTTATCTAATTAAATTTATAGCTGCGCGCCCCTCCCGGTCAAGCGTTTTTTACCTTTCCCGTGGTATCCCGGTTCGTCCAAATCCGGGGAGGTCCGGGAAATTCCCCCTTTGCGCCCCCGTTCCTTTGCCCTTTCTCTTGTCCCCTTCCACTTTCCCATTGCGGCGCTTTCCCTGAAAGTATATCATTCCTCCTGAAAGGAACATCAACCACACGTACAC
>CAYRTQ010000219.1:0-2294 GCA_964426865.1 uncultured bacterium | reverse complement strand
AGCATGAGAAACCGGATCATATCCGCGGTGATCGCCTGCGCCGCTCTTCTCACGATTACCGCGCCGCTCCTCCGGGCCGCGGACGCCCCGGACCTCTATCCCGTCCTGGTGGACGGCAGATATGGGTTCATCGATCGTACGGGGAAAGTGGTCGTTCCGCCCCGGTATCTTGAAGCGAAGGATTTCTCTGAGGGATTCTGCCCGGTGAAGCTCGACGGCCGGTTCGGGTACATCGACAAGACCGGGAAACTGGCGATCCCCGCCCGGTTCGACGCCGCCAATCCCTTCTCCGGGGGACTCGCGCTGGTGAATGTCGGCGGGAAATACGGGTTCATCGACAAGACCGGGCGCATGGTGATCGAACCCCGTTTCGACACCGCCTGGGGGTTCACCGACGGCGTGGCCCGATTTTACGAGGGACGGCTTTTCGGATTCATCGATCAGAGCGGCAAAGTGGCGCTCAAGCCCACGTTCATCGAGGCGGGCCGCTTTTACGAGGGACTGGCGACCTACCGGGTCGGCAATCTCTACGGCTACATAGACAAGACCGGCAAGACCGCCATCGAGGCGCGGTTCGAGATGGCCTGGATATTCTCGGAGGGGAAAGCGCCGGTAAAAACGGGGGGCAAATACGGGTTCATCGACCACACCGGGAAACTGGTCATTCCGGCGCGGTACTCGAACGCCATGGAGTTCTCCGGGGGACTCGCCCGGGTGCAGGAAAACGGCAAGTACGGCTATATCGACGCCTCGGGGAAAATGGTCATCGCCCCGCAGTTCGAAAAGGCCTGGAGTTTCTCCGGTGACAGGGCCATGATCCAGGCCGGGGAACTCTACGGGTTCATCGACGAAAAAGGCCGTACCGTGGTCAAGCCCCAGTACCAGGAAGCCAAATCCTTCCGGGGCGGCATCGCGCCGGTGCGTTCGGGGAATGTCTGGAGTTATATCGACAAGCGCGGAAAGACCATCTATCAGCCGTAAGGCAACCGGACGGCATTGATTCGACATCGGCGGGAACACGACGGGGAGGCGCTTTCCGCCCCTTTCGTGTTCCCGCTCTTTTCACTTTTTCCCCGCTCTCCACCATGTCCCCATCAGACAGGTTTTCTCCCCCGCCTTGTCCTTCTGGTAATAGACGGTGAGAATGGAACCGTCGTCGAGCATCACCGAGGCCGGGTACCCGAGATCGCCATCGGGCGCGCCCGTGAGAGTGACCGCGTGTTCCACATCCCAGCTTTGACCGTTGTCGGAGGAGAAGCAGACCCGCTCTCCGAAAGGCGCGCGGCGATACCCGTAGACCATGGCGAGACGGTCGTCCGGAAGCCGCAGCAGATGCGGGGGGCAGCCCCAGACGCCGGTGGAGCGGGACGTTTTCCAGGTCCGTCCGCCATCGGTGGACTCGGACTGCACCATCACATTCCGCGATTCTTCACGGATCATGACCACCAGTTTGCCATCGGCGGTCTCCACGATATGCGGCTCGTGATAATATTTGATATCGCCGGGAGCCAGGGGCACGGTCCCGATGCGTTTCCAGGTACGGCCGTCATCCCGCGATTCCTCCACCGAGATGGCGGGATCGGCGTCCCAGTACACTCGTCCGGCATAGAGCAGGCGGCCGTCGCGCAGTTGGATGGGACCGTGAGGAGCGGAACCCTGCACCCGTACCGGGTCCTCCCAGGTCCGTCCGCCGTCGGTGGAGCGCCGCACCCAGCTTCCAAGCCACTGTTTCCGCGTCTCGGGACCGAGCTTTTCGGCGTGACGCTTCCAGGATTGCGCCAGTGCGGGCGGATAGGACTTGATGTAGTTGGAGTCGGCGAAGGCGAGCGAGGTGAACCAGCTCACGATGATGGTCCCCTTCGCGGTCACCAGGATTCCGGGGTCACGATCGTCCAGGGGGGTGTTGTTCACCGTCTCCGGCGCGGACCAGGTCTTGCCGCCGTCGCGGCTCCGTACCAACTGGGTCTTCCCCCAGGGACAGACATGCTCGTCGCGGTCTCCCGAAAACACCGCCAGCAGTTCGCCCCCGCGGGTCTTGGCCACGCTGGGCCAGCCGATGTACCGCCCCGGCTCCTTGCAGATGACCCGGGTAGAAATGATTTCCGCGCCGGAATCTTCCCCGTCCGCCCGCCCGCTCCACATCATGACCACAGCCAACAGCGCGGTCACGACCGCCGCCGCGCTTTTCGGGAATCGCATCGGAACGCCTCCTTTCAAAAAATGCAGTGCCTGATACGAGAAATAATTCAACCTGACATGACCAAAGAGGTCACCCCTGGGGATGAAAATACGGT
>CAYRTQ010000218.1:0-7948 GCA_964426865.1 uncultured bacterium | reverse complement strand
ACGGGAAATCGGCGTCATTGAAACCGGCGCCAGCGATGGCGTCCGGTTTATCCATGGACGGTTGAATATCGGGAATGTGCTCTCTCCCCCGCTCATCCGTCAGGTGAAAGCGCGCATTCCCGAAGAGGGGACCGTGATTCTCGATTGTCCGCCGGGATCCTCCTGCCCGGTTATCACCGCCATGCGCGGCGCGGATTACGTGCTTCTGGTCACCGAACCCACCCCGTTCGGACTGAATGACCTCAAGCTCGCGGCGGATGCGGCGCGGGAGCTTCGCATCCCCTTCGGCGTGCTCATCAACCGGGCGGATACCGGGACGCGGGACACCGGGCGATACTGTGAGAAGAACGCCATTCCCATACTGGGAAGCATCCCCGACGACCGTCGGGTTGCCGAGGCATATTCGCGCGGGCAACTGCTCGAAACGCTTCTGCCGCTCTATGGCGGCATGTTCCTGAAGGTCTGGCGCGCCATGGACAAAGCGGCTGGACGTCATTGATTTTTCCGGAGGGCCGCAGGCGTACTGTAAAAAACGGGATGATGGACAGGGAGAGGATTGCAACCCGTATTACCGGACACCGCAAAACAGAAGGGGACATGGAATGTCGGAACCGTCAGTTTCCCTGCGCATTCTGGTCGAAAATACCGTGTCGAGAGAAGATCTCCGGGCGGAGCACGGGTTTTCGGCATGGATTGAAACACCGGGCGGCAACGTACTTTGGGATACGGGGCAAAGTGCGCTTTTTCTTGAAAATGCGCGAATATTGGGTGTCGAGATGGGAAACATGTCCTGTGTTGCGCTGAGTCATGGGCATTATGATCACACGGGAGGCGTTTCCGCCGCTCTGACGCTGAATCCGCTGGCGCGGGTATGCGGGCATCCCGGCCTGTTCAATCAGCGATTTGAACGGATTCGGGGTGGGGAAAACCGTGTCAAACCCATCGGTTCACCGATGGTCAGGGAAATTATCTTTTCACGGTGCAGATCGTTCACACTCAACGCTCAACCCTCGGAAATCGTTCCGGGAGTGTTTCTCACGGGTGAGATACCCCGGACATCCACATGTGAAGATACCGGGGGTGACTTTTTCCTCGACCGTGAGTGTACGGAAAAAGACTGGATTGTGGATGATCAGGCGCTCTATTTCGATACTTCCCGGGGGATTGTGGTATTGCTCGGCTGCGCCCATTCCGGCGTGATCAATACCATGAACCATATCGCGAAACTCACCGGCGCAAACAGAATACAGGGAGTCATCGGAGGCATGCACCTGATGAATGCGTCCGATGAGCGTCTCGAAGAAACCGCGCATGCATTTGAAAAGTATGGCGTTCAGATGATCGGGCCATGCCATTGCACCGGGGAGCGCGCGAAGGCGTTCCTTGGATCGCGGTTCCCCGGGCGAATAACCGCCGTTGCAACGGGGAATCAGTTCGCTTTCACGGTATAACCCCCCGCCGGTGCGATACAAATCGGGGTCTGTTTCCCATCCGCGGGGAAAGGAATCGAATGTTTTTCACCCATCTCTTGTCGGCTCATCGGGAAAAATGCAGCCGATTCGTTGCCTTCACGGAAGCGCTCGCCCACTCCCCTGAAGGCGTAAACAGGAAGGATCGTTCGTGAAAGAACTGGTGGTCATCAGCGGCAAGGGCGGAACCGGAAAAACCTCCGTGGTCGCCTCGTTCGCCGCACTGGCGGGACGAGCGGTATTCGCTGATTGCGATGTGGACGCCGCCGACCTGCATCTGGTGCTCAAGCCGGAGATCCGCCGACGGGAGCCATTCAGCGGCGGGAATATCGCCCGCATCAAATCGGGATACTGCATAGCCTGCGGAAAATGCGAGGAAATTTGCCGGTTCGATGCGATATTCTTTGATGGTCCCGGGAACGGGAGCATTCCGAAAACGTTCCGGGTGGACCCCATCGCCTGTGAGGGGTGCGGTGTCTGCGCCCGGTTTTGCGCGGAGCATGCCATCGAGTTCACCCCCGCGGACAACGGGCAATGGTTCGTCTCCGACACCCGGTTCGGCCCCATGGTGCATGCCAGATTGAATGTGGCGGAGGAGAACAGCGGCAAGCTGGTTACCCTGGTGCGGAATACCGCCCGCGAGATCGCGGAAATGAAGGGCTGTGAACTGATCATCTCGGACGGCTCTCCGGGAATCGGCTGTCCGGTGATCGCCTCGATAACCGGGGCGGACCTGGTGCTCGCGATTTCGGAGCCGACCCTTTCGGGCCGTCACGACCTCGAACGGATCATTCTCCTGGCGAAGCACTTCGACATTCCGATGCAGGTGGCGGTCAACAAGTGGGATATCAACGAGGAAATGACCCGTTCCATCGAGGAACTCGCCGCGCGGAACGGAGTGGAAACGGCGGGAAGGATTCGCTACGACCGAGTGGTGACCGACGCCATGGTCCACGAAACGAGCGTGGTGGAATATACCCGCGCCCCGGTGGCGGAAGATATGACGGCGGTTTGGAAAAAAGTGAAGGAACGATTGTAACGCACCGTTGTGTGTGTATGTTTTCGCAAGTATCAGGAAAGGAGTTCCGAGAGTTTATGGAAACGCAAAATTCCGGGCGGGAAAAGGAACAGCAGGCGATCGATGAACGCCTGTCCCGCATCGGTCACATCCTGCTCGTGCTTTCGGGCAAGGGCGGAGTCGGGAAAAGCACCGTGGCGGTGAACATCGCCGCGGAACTCGCCCGTGAGGGAAAGGAAGTGGGACTGCTCGATGTGGACATTCACGGTCCGAGCATTCCGGGCATGCTCGGCCTGGCAGAAGAGCAGGTGATCACCCATGATGGCGCCATGCTTCCGGTGGAGTTCACGCCGAACCTGAAAGTGATGTCGATCGGATTTCTCCTGCGTGGGCGCGATGAGGCGGTTATCTGGCGCGGCCCCATGAAATACGGGGTGATTCAGCAGTTCCTCGGAAATGTGGAATGGGGGGATCTCGATTGCCTGGTGGTGGATTCGCCCCCGGGAACCGGCGATGAGCCGCTGAGTGTGGTCCAGATGGTGGGAAAAGGGGCTTCCGCGGTGATTGTCACCACTCCGCAACGGGTTTCCATCGACGATGTCCGCAAGAGCGTCGATTTCTGCCGCAAGCTGGAAATCCCGGTTGCGGGGATCGTGGAAAACATGAGCGGATTCGTCTGCCCGCATTGCGGCGAAACGGTGGACATCTTCGAAACCGGCGGAGGCAGGAAGCTTGCGGAAGAAACGGGCGTTCCGTTCCTCGGGAGCGTTCCGCTCGAACCGCGGGTGGTTCGCGCCTCCGATTCCGGAAAACCGTTCGTGACCACCGATGCCGATTCCCCCGCCGCGCGCGCGTTTCATACCGTGATTGAGAACCTGTTATCTTCGATGGACAAGAAGGAGAAATGACATGAAAATCGCCATCCCCGTCGCGAACGGTATCCTTTGTTCCCATTTCGGCCACTGCGAACGGTTCGCCATTCTGGACATGGATGAGCAGGGCAATGTGACATCCAGAGACGAATTGACTCCTCCGCCGCACGAGCCGGGCGTTCTGCCCGCATGGCTTCACTCCCTGGGAATCCAGCACATCATCGCCGGGGGCATGGGATCGCGGGCGCAGGGACTCTTTTTCGAAAACGGGATCAGTGTAACCATAGGCGCCCCCTCCATCGCCCCGGAAGAACTGGCTTCGGCGTATGTGAAAGGAACGCTGGTCGGCGGGGACAACGTCTGCGACCACTGAAACTGAATGATGTACCAATCCGTGCGGAATACCGCATCGAACGATTCAGCTTCACCATTCACACGGATTTCCATATATTATTCGCTACGGCTGAATATCGCCCTACCGTGATGTTCGAAGCTCACCCTTACGCTGAGGAGGATCACCATGGAACCCACTGTTGAAACACCCGTCGTTTCACTGCCCCGGATCGGAGACAAAGCGCCGAGTTTCAAGGCGGTCACCACCCAGGGAGAGATCAGTTTCCCCGAGCAATACAAGGGAAGCTGGGTGATCCTTTTCAGCCACCCCGCGGATTTCACCCCGGTCTGCACATCTGAATTCATGACGTTCGCGACACTGGAGGATACATTCGCGGCGGCGAACTGCCGTCTGGTCGGACTATCCGTTGACGGCCTGTACAGCCACATCGCATGGCTGCGCACCATCAAGGAAAAAATCGAGTACAAGGGGATGAAGAATGTCGAAGTGAAATTCCCCCTGATCGAGGACATCACCATGGAAGTTGCCAAAAAATATGGCATGATTCAGCCGGGCGAGAGTTCCACCAAGGCGGTCCGCGCGGTATTCTTCATCGATCCCAAGGGTGTCATCCGCGCCATGATCTACTATCCTCTCAGCCTGGGGCGGAATTTCGACGAGTTGTACCGGGTTATCCTCGCGCTCCAGACCGCCGACGCGTTTTCCGTGGCAACCCCCGCCGACTGGCGTCCCGGCGACGAGGTGATCGTGCCGACCGCCGGCTCGTGCGGCGTGGCGAAGGAACGCATGGAGAACAAACAGGATATGACCTGCTACGACTGGTTCTTCTGCACGAAAAAGCTCGAAGAGAAAAAGGTGTTCGAGGCAATACTGAAGAAGTGATACCATGATATCATGGAAACCGGAGCGGAGGAGGCGTTTCCCCCGTTCCGGATACATTGTCCAACAGCAGGAAAAACACCGGTCGCCCACGTTCTTGACCACCGTTGAGAACACGGGCGCCGGGATATTTTACTCACTTGAAAGGAAGGTTCATGACCCGCGAAGAGGAAATCATTCAGAAACGTGAAGCGGTATACCCCTACCATATCGATTCGGACGAAATGGTGGCCCGATTTGAGAAGTGCTACACGGCGGCGCTCCAGGATGTACTCGCGAAAATGGGCCATGAAGATCAATGGCTCGGTCCGGAAATCACCTGCCGCACCAAGGAGTTGAAACGGAGCGTGGTGGCGGGCTTCGCGTTCACCGTGCAGTGGATGAAAGACCCCGAACCGGATGAGCGTGACCGCCCCGCATCCAAGATGCTCGCCAATTACTTCAAGAATGCCGTGCTCTGCGTGGACACCGGCGGGGACATGCGTTCCGGCTACCTGGGCGAGCTGAACACCAACGCCTTCCGGCTCAAGGGAGTCCGGGCTTCGATCATCGATGGCGGATCAAAGGATTCCGGATTCGTGAAACTCATGGATTACCCGGTGTTCTGCAAGTTCACCAGCCCCATCGACGCCTACACCCGCAACAGGCTGCGCGGCTGGCAGCTCCCCATTTACATCAACAATGTCCGCATCGAACCCATGGATGTGATCGTGGGCGACAGCGACGGGGTCATGGTCATCCCGAAAGCCATCGCCGAGCAGGTGCTCACCGAGGTGGAAGCCCGCAAGGTCCAGGAAGACGAGACCCGCCGTCTCATCCTGGAGGGAATGAGCGCGGAAGACGCGGCGATCAAAATGGGATACAAGGATCTGTAAGCACGAAGCGTGAGCGATGAAACAAGGGCTGTTCTCCAAAGGACAGCCCTTCTCTTTTAACACGGCTAATCCCCATACGGTTCACTGTGCGTGGGGATCGCTTCGACAAGCTCAGCGACCGCGCTGGCTGAGTTGTCGAAGCCAGCATATCAAACAACGTGAACCGTATCGCGGCAAATCCGCGTATTACCGCAGCATGTCCCGCCATTTCTCGTACACATCCCGTATCCCGCTGGCGTCGAGAGCATTGCGCATCATGCCCATAGTGCCGCCGTGGAAAGCGGCGTACCCGACCGGGTGGCCGTCCAGGTAATCCGCCTGGTAGGAAGCCGATTCCACCTCCCGTTTCCATTCGGGAGATTTCAGCGGATGACGGGTGGCGCGCGCCATGTGCCAATAGAGGCGGATGGTCGCCGCGCCATACCGGAGCATCCCCTCATCCTCCAGGATGTGCTTGCGAACCCGGTCGTCCACGGTCAGGGCGAGGGCGCGGTTCATGACGCGCTCGCAGGCGGCGAGATCCCGCACCGTTTCCGCCATGTCGGGGCCGTCGTCCGTGACAGGGTGGAATTCTTCCAGATGGAGATGCTTCTGGGGGAAAATACCGTCTGCTTTGCCCCCGGCGAAATCGTGCAATGACCGGTTGAGCTGATACTTGTACACCGGGACATTGATCATGGTCCGTTCCAGGGCGGTGTAGAACTCGCGCATGGTTTTGGATGCCGCGCCGTAGCGGAGCCGGAAATACTCGTCGAGTAGTTTCGGGACATCGGTGTACGGATTCCAGAGCATGCGGGCGAACTGGTAATTGGTGAGCGCGTGCGGCCCCCAGTTCCCCAGGGAAACGTGCATGTAGTGCATGGCCCGCGCTCCGCTCTCGTAATAGAAGCGGATATCGTGCTCCATGACCCGGGTGTAAAGCATGGGGAGATCGCGGTACCCGGAAATGTTGTAGTATTCCCCGATCATGAATTTCCCCTTGTAATAGGGGTTCTTCAGCCAGGCCCGGAGATAGTCGTGATACGGTTTGTTATATTCGGTACAGGCGGGATCGTCGAAAGTATGCACATAGCACCGGGCGATGGGGAAAAAGGTGGCCAGACCTGAATAATCGAATCCCTCCGGAAGCGGACGGGTGGGCGGCTCGATAACCCCGGAATAGTTGTAGAGCAGGAAATTCACGATAATGTCCCGCCCGAGACGGCCCTCCGCGTGCGCCTTTTTCAATTCCTGGCGGATACGGTGCGCCATGAGGATATTACGGTCGGTGGGGATGCCGAGTTTCCGGCAATTCTCACAGACGCACCACTTGTCGGCGTCCTCCGGCCACCAGTCCAGATAATCGGCGTACTTCCACTCCCCTTCCGCGAGCTTGGCGACCAGCTTCTTGAGAAACTCCCGCATCATGTCTTCGTTGGAGGTGCAGAAGTTGTACCCGAAGGGATCGGTGGGGAATTTCCGCTGCCCGTCCGGCGCGAGGCCATACCATTCCGGGTGCGCCTCGGAGTAGGACAACACGCCGTCGCCGTTGAGATCGCCCTTGAACCCGCTCCCCGCCGCATAGGGATCGGCGGGCTTGGAATCGTCGCCGGGGAATCCGGGATGATTGTAGGGATAGGGCGCGTCCGGGTCCAGCAGGGTATAGAAGGTGTGTCCCCCGGCGTTCAGCCGCAGGCCGCGCTTTTTCATCTCCCCGGGCGGGACCGCCATTTCTCCGGCGCTCCAGAGATTCATGCGGTTGCGGGCCATCCAGTCGAAAAAGTCGAGATTGCCCTTTTTCCCCTGCGGGATGACATGCGCGTGCTCGGAGGTGAAAAACTCCGCCCAGAACCCGCGCAGGGTGAATTTGGGGGCGTCGGTCACATCCAGCGCCGGAATGCGCAGGACCGGCTTATTCGGGACCACCTCGCCCGCCAGCCCGGGACTGAACCACCGTACCCCGCACCGGTCCAGGAAGTCATACACCGCATACAGCGTCCCCACCCGGTCATACCCGGCGAGCAGAAGCGTGAAACCGTCCGCGCTCCGCACCGTTTTCAGCCGGAAGCCCTCCGGTCCGGGACCATCCGGTCTGGGACCGGGCGTCCCCTCGCGCACGAACCCCAATTCATTGGCGAACGGAGCGGCCCGGCGGTTGGAAATCTCGCTCCCCACCAGAATGACATTCCCGCTCACCTCCTCGCGGTCGCTCCGGATGGGGAAAGCGCCGGGGTCGTTCTCGTCCAGACCGGCGATGGCGCACAGGTAACGACGCAGTTCCACCGCCGCGAATGACTCCGTGCATACCGTATCGTCGCTGAAATCGGCATCGAACCAGTTCACCGCCCCGGAGGAGTCCGAGGCCTCTTTCGCGGAGCGGTATGGCCCGAAATTCACCACAATGCTGCACGTGGACTTTCCGCCCGAGGCGAGCAGATAGCCGGGGGATTTCGCCCCGCGGGCGGGAGCGGCGGCGGCCAGGGTTACAAAGGGAAGGCAGA
>CAYRTQ010000217.1:1710-8022 GCA_964426865.1 uncultured bacterium | reverse complement strand
GCATCAGAGTCATGAAGTCACGTTTGCTCAACGGAGTCGGGGTGAATCCGGAGAAAATGAAGTCATAGGTCAGATATCCTTCCGCAGCATTGAAGTCCCGCGATTCCATCGCCCGAAAGAAGTTCTGGATGATTTCCGAAGTCTTCATGGTCCTCTCCTTCGAATGAGGTGCGTGCGACGGCGGCAAAAATACTCCCCGCTTTTCCCTCCCCATATTTTTTTAACGCCGCCGAAAAGAAAGCGGTTTCGGGAGGAAAACCCGTTTGGCGGGGGAGATGTGGGGCGTTATCTTAGAGCGTACCCGAAAACGATGATTCCTTCGGGAGAGCAGTGTCCCCCACTCCCACATGGTTCATGCGGGCCCAGCGCTCACTCCCGCCCGCTCTTCTCCGGGGGAGAATGGCCGAAAGCGGGAGAAACGGCATGCGCCCGTAATCGAGACTGCTTTCGCATGTCCGCGGATGGTCAGGGACAAGCGCTCCACGCAGCATAGGTGTAAACGGCGTCCGGCAGCACGCCGGATCAAGAATCCCGATCGGAGATGATGGTCGTGAAATCGAAAGACGAGTTCGTGGAATCGGTAAAGGAAATCCGGGCAATGCTGGATTCCGGCGCGGAATCGAAATGCTCCTGCCCGAATCTCAAGTGCGAATGGCACGGGGATTGTTACAACTGCGTGCGCATCCACCGTCACTACAAGGACCACATCCCGAAATGCATGCAGACCATCATGCGGGAAAAGGTCAAGGAACTGGCGCACATGGTCGAGTTCTCGGTGGAGAATATCCCCAACAGCCCCGGAGAATACTGGGACCATCTCAACCGGGTCGCTCCGCCCGAGCGTAACGAGGAATAATGACGCGGACCGGGGAAGGGGAGCGGAGGCAATCGCGGGATGATGCCGTAGGCGGGAAAACCGCCGCTATTCCGGCAGTTCCACGGTCACCGTCGTTCCCTTTTCCACATCGGAGGTTACCCCGATATTTCCGCCATGCGCCCGGACGACCGAACAGGCGTAGGTCGTTCCCAGTCCGGTTCCGTTTTTCTTTTCCGGCCCGGAATTGAATTTCTCGAAGAAGGCGTCCAGACGATCCGGGGCGATGGGAACGCCCCGGTTGTTGATCCGGACGATGTATCCGCCCGATCCTTTCCGGACATCGACGGTGACCGCTTTTTCTCCGGGATCCGGGATCCCCGCGACGTGCTCGATGGCGTTCTGGATGAGATTGATGAACACCCCCGGAAGGAGCTGCGGATCGAGCGGGATGATCAATTCACGCTCCGGCGCATCCAGTTGGACGGTCACTCCGCTCTTTTCCGCGAGCGGCGCGAGATTCTGGATGACCTGACGGATTATCGCGTCAAGGGAGCACGGGATCCGTTTCAGGGGATAATTCCCGGTCTCGATATCATGGATACGCTTCATGGAATCGACGAATCCCGCCGCCTGCTTCGCGGTTTCCACGATGCGATTGAGATAGTGGCTCTGTTCCCCGGTGAGATTTTCCGCGTCCAGGGTGAGTTCGGCAAAGAGCTGTATCGGGGCGAAGAGATTCTTCACCTCATGCCGGAGGAACGCTTCCTGTTCGCGGTGAAGCTGGGCGATTCGCTCCTCGGCCTGTCTGCGTTCGATGATTTCCGCCTGAAACTGCGTGTTGGCGGCCTCCAGTTCGGCGGTGCGCTGTTGAACCAATTCCTCCAGATGATGGCGGTATTGCTCCAGTTCCGCTTCGGCCAGTTTGCGTTCGGTGATATCGAGCCCCATTTCCAGAATAAAGGTGAGGCCGTCCGAACTGATAAACGGAAAATCGTAAATGTCATACTTGCGTTTGTCCGGGCCGGTCCATTCCCATCTCTGGGGGGTCAGGTTCTGCAACACCTTGAACGTGTCGCAGATTTCACAGGGTTCTCTCCGGTTGAACAGGTATTCGAAACAGCGATGGCCGCGGGACTCGCCGAAACGCTCCCGGAAAAAGCGGTTGGCGAAGGGAACGTGATAGTCCGGCGACAAGAGCAGAACATACGCCGGGAGCATGTCGAGAACATCCAGAAGCCGTTGTTTCTCGGTTTTCAGCGCCTCCGCGGTCTCGTGCAGTTCCGCGGTCCGTTCCCGGATACGGGTCTCCAGTTCGTCCTGCGCCGAGCGCAACGCATCGTTGGCCGACAGCAGTTCCTCGGACTGCGCCTGCAATTCCTCGGTCTGCGCCCGGAGTTCCTCGTTGGCGGCCCGCAGCTCATCTGCCTGCACCCGGATCTGCCCGCACACATCCTGCAGCGCTTCCTCCACATGTTTCAGCCCGGTAATGTCGAGCGCCGCGGCGGTGATCCCTGCGACGGCTCCGTCCGTGTCATATCGGGGACTGATGTGAATATCGTAGAAATGTTTCCCGTCTGAGAGGTCCATCGACCATTCGAACCTCTGCATCCGCCCGCTTTCCAGCACTTCCCGCTGCCGTTCGATGAGCAGCCGGGCGTTCCCGGACCGGTCGACCTCGTCATCCCGTTTCCCCAGGTACTGCGCGACAACGATATCGGGGTGCGGGTTGTGAATCCAGGTATAGCGTAACTCCGCATCGTATTCGGCGAGGACGATGGACGGAACGTCCAACGCCGCCCGGAACCGTTCCTCGTTTCGGCGCAGCGCCGATTCGGTCTCCTTCCGCTCGGTGACATCCTGGATGTGCGTGACAATATACACGGGCTTTCCCTGACGGTCGCGAACTGCAGCGGTGCTCATATCCGTCCAGATGATCCGCCCATCCTTGCGGATATATCGTTTCTCCATCCTGAACCGGGTTATTTCACCTCTCGCCACCGCTTTCAGCTTGTCCAGGTTCAGGGGCAGATCGTCCGGATAGGTGATTTCGCTGATGCTGTGCCCGACCAACTCCGGTTCGGAGAAGCCGAGCAGTTCGCAGAAGGCCGCATTGACATCCAGCAGCCGGCTGTCAATGGCGGTAATCGCCATGGCGTTCGCGCCGTTCTCGAACGACGCCCGGAACCGCTCCTCGCTCTCACGCAGGGCCTCTTCGGACTGTTTTCGACGGGTGATGTCGATTGCCGAACCGGTGATCCCGATGATTTGCCCCTCGTTGTTCCGGAGTGGGGCGATGGTTACCTCGAGCCAGAGAGTCCCGCGATCGGACGACACCTCGAATTCCTCGTGCTCGGGCTGTCCGGTTTCCATGACCCGTCCCTTGATGAACGACATCCGGATCGCCACATCCTTGGGGTATATCTGACGATCCGTGTGGCCCAGGAACCGTTCGGCGGGTAAATCCGGATGGGACGAGTACGCCCAGGTATACCGCAGGCTCCCGTTCTGGGCGTATACGATGACCGGCGATGCGCCGAGGGCGAGCCGAAACCGCTTCTCGCTCTCACGGAGCTCTACTTCCGTTCGTTTCTGGTCGGAGATGTCGCGGGTGATCACCAGCACGGATTCGACCGCGCCCGTCGGACCGAGTTCCGGGGTCATGGTTATCCGGATATAATGAATGGTGCGCTGATCGTCGAATTCATATTCGAACACTTCCTCTCGGCTGTTCCGTATCACCCGTTCCACACCGCCCCGCCACAGGGAAACGATGTGCATGGGCATGGGCATGTCCATCGGGGTTTTTCCGGGAAGGTCCTCGCGGGTGGTATGCATCATGCGCACCGCGGCGGGATTGGCGTACACCAGGCGAAACGATTTATCCAGACGGAGAATGGCATCCCCCGAATTCTCCGCGATGGCATTGAGTTTCTCCGCGCCGGAGCAGCGGGAGTTCCGGTTTGCATCGATCCCGGCCCGGATGGTTTCGAGTTCACCGCGGGCGGCGTCCCGTTCCTCGCGGAGGAGGCGGTTTTCCCGGGCGTACTGTTCGACCAGGGCCAGAATATCCGCCCGGTTTCCGTCCGACAGGACGGTTTCGATCCGCTCGAAACCCGGCAAAGCGTGGTCTTTAAGCTTCCTGCCCATCATCATCCCCCTCCGGCGGGACAGCGGAAAAAGGATATACCGAATAGTATATAGAGAATTCTATAATAAATGTATATCCGTATCGCCGGTTTTGCAATATGTCTTTTCCGGGGGCGCGGGCTTTCGCGGGGGAAATAGAATCATTCCCGGAACGTAACAAACACCCTCCCCGGTTCTTTCCACTCACCGGCTTCTCGCCCGTTCTTTCCCGTGTGAATGGGGCGGGGAATTGGGGAGGAGCCTCGCGTGGCGGAGCAGGCGAGCGAAAAAAAAGGCGTCCCTTTCCGGAGACGCCTTTTTTTCGATGCTTTTATCCTGTCATTTTACAATAAGCGCCTTCGCGTTCGCCGCGGAGATCGCCACCGTATTGTTTCGCCTCGTGATGTCCGCAACTTTCGAGGATGGGTCGAGAGCCACGGTACAGGTGGAGAGGTCTGTTCCCGAGGGGACCGCGAGGGTGATTTTCGCGGTCTTCGGCATGAGGTCAAACGGAGCCTTGAGCGCCGGGACGGAGGCGGTGGCGATGATCTTGCCGCCGGCGTCCTTCAGGGCGATGTCGAATTCCGAAGCGTCCGCCGCGCCGGTGTTGTGGACGGTCACGGTGACTTCATTGGAGGAGATTTTCACATCGTCCGGGCCGATGCCGAGATCCGGACGCTGCCAGTAGGGGGCGCCTTTGGACGCCAGTTTCATCTGCACGACCGTGGTGGTTCCCGGCGCGAAGGTGAGCGGCATGCCCATGGTGCGCTCGAAGGTGAAGGAGCGCTTCTCGGTGGCGCCGTCAGGCTGATCGTCGCCGTTGGTGTCACGCCCGATGACGGCTTCCCAGGTTCCGGGGGCCACGTCCCATCCGATCATGGTGGCGTCGACCGGCTCGCGTCGGGTGTTGTAGACCAGAACCGTGAATTCCTCGGTGGTCGATTTGGGAATGAGGATGGCCACATCCGTTCCGTTGAAGGGAGCCTTGAACTTCCAGCTCACCACATGGCCGGGATAGAAGGTCTGCCGCCATTCGGCGACGCCGCCGAGACGGTCACGCTGCAACTGGGTGGAGGGCACGGTCACCCGGTCGATCCACCACTGGCCCTCGGTGTTCAGGTACATCCGCTGGGAACTGCTCCGGACTTCGTTGCTGTAGAACTCCTCGATTCTCCGCTTGTCCGAGGTGACCGGCTTACCCCATTCCTCGCGTTTCCCCATGAGGTCGATCATGTTGGCGTTGACCGTTCCCAGGCATCGTGGCCCCATATCGAGGAAGGGCTGGAGATACTTCTGGTCGCCGGTCCAGCGCCAGGCGGCCCAGAAGAGGTGGTTCGCCGCATAGCTGGAAGGCCCGTCCGCCTTGTCCGTGGGGAAATGGATGCGGGAAGGAATGATCCAGTTGCCGTTGGCGTCCTTCTGCCGGTGCGCGAGAAGGCCGTCGGCGACTTCGAGAAGGTACTTCTTGGCCTGCGGGTTGCCGTTGTATTCCACGAGCAGCATCCCGGTGTGCAGGACGCCATAGGAGAGCGGGAACTGCCAGTTCCATACGCCCTCATCGGCCATCTTGGTCGCGCTGTAGAAATTGGAGCGGAAGTGGCGGTGTCCCGCCGGGTTGATGGCGGTGATGCGCTCATACGCCCGGGCGGTTTCCATCATGCGCTCCACGATACGGGGCATGCCGTAGGAGAGATTGATGTCCTGGGGAATCACCTGAAGGCCGTCCTCGTAGACATGCAGTTCGTCGGTCTGGATGGTGATGAAACCGTTGGTGAACATGCCCTGGTCATAGTAGGCTTCCATGAGTTTGCGGATGGAGGCGGTCATCTTGTCCTCATCCACTCCCATTTGCGCGAGTCCGATGAACTGGTGGGTCATGTCGCCGTCATCGGAAAGTCCGCCGCCGAATTCGCCGTTCTCGATCTGACGGTTGTCGATCCACCAGTTGCAGAAGTGGCGGACCAGCTTGAGATCCTCGATCTGGCGGAAAGCCCAGAGCGGCACTCCCGCGGGCGGATCGGGCAGTTTCATGGCGGGAAGGGGCTGCTCGCCGTTCTTGTAGTTCCAGTAGACCCGTCCCAGTTCGTGGTTCGGATTGACCCGGAAAAGATCGGTGATTTCCTGGTCGAACTTCTCGAATGTCCGGAGTTTTCGTGAATTCGCGCCGGATTCGCACAGGTTGGAGATGGTGTCGCGAGCCTGGGTGAAACGGTCGATTTCCTGCTCCTTGACCGCTTCGGCGTAATCCTTGAAAATGAGCCGTATGGCCGTGCCGTCGAGAACCTGCGGGCCGAAATCCTGTCCCGCCCCGGCGATGGTCATGTACAGCGAATAACCGTTGGGGAGGACCTTGTCACGGGTGTCCATGA
>CAYRTQ010000217.1:0-1700 GCA_964426865.1 uncultured bacterium | reverse complement strand
GGTCCGGGGTTCGCCCGGTTTCACCGAGAAGGTGAAATCGAAAAGGTCGCGGTCCGGCCAGATGGGGTCCTTGATACGAATGTTGAGCGGGAAGTATTCGCCGTGGGTGGGTTTCACCTTGAGCGCCGGGATATCGATGGCGATGCCGTCAAGGCCGCCGTGCATGTTTTCCCAAGTGTAGGAGGAAAGCCAGTTCGCTCCGGCGTACCACCCGAGGAAGGTCACCGGGTTGTCTTTACCCCGGAACTCCCAGGGAATGAGGACGTGCACCAGCGGCAAAGAGCCGGGGCGCGGCGAGGGCAGCGCATTGACCCGCGCTCCGCCGGGCAGCCCCACCATGATGTTCCGCTCGTCCGCCGGGAAGCGTCCGTCAATGTATTCCACGAGCGATTTCAGCGGGGCATAGGTCGGTGCGGCCTGGGCGTTCAGACGGTAGGTGAGCGTGGCGGTACCCTTGGGTTCGCGTCCGGGCTGGACGTTGTACACCATGAATTCGCCGATGGACATTTCGCGGACATCGTTGGTGAACGTGATCTTTCCGCCCCGGACCGGTTCCGCGATACGGTTGGCGGTGCGCTCCTGGTCTTTCGGACGGCTGAAGAGCGATATTTCGTCGGACTGGGTTTCGCCCAGACCGGTCACCTGCGCGGTGGCCTTGCCGTAGGCGGCTCCGGCGATCTCGATGTGGTTCCAGGGTTCATCCGGCATGGTGAAGGTGACTGTTTTTCCGCTCACCGAATAGCAGTTCCAGTCCGGCTGGATCATGTAATCGTTGTGCCCCGGCAGGCTGGAGCGGTTGAACAGCGAGGGCCATACCGTCTCGCGGATGCCGTCGTTGCCTTTCCACCACCACTGTTTGTGGTCGTACGTTTCCTTCGGCTCCACCTTCCGCACGGTCACATCGCGCGCGGGGAGCGACGGGGGAGCGTCGCCGGGACGGTTGAAGCCGTAACGAAGCCACCACTCGGCGCGGACCTTCGGATCGTCCACGCTCCGCACCAGCGGCTTCAGGCCGGTGGCAGGCTGTCCCTTGGCGAGACGGGCCACCTGGTCCTCCGTAAGCATGCGGTCGTATACCCGGTATTCATCGTAATCACCGCCGCGCATGAAGTTGCCTTCGCTTCCCACGTAGTTCGGGCCGACCCCGCGTGCGCCGGTGCCCCACTGGTCGATTCCGGCGGAGAGTACGCAGGTGGTGTCCTTCTTCGCCATGAGCTTGCCGTCCACGAACAGACGCACGCCCACGTTCTCATCCCAGGCCATGGCGATATGATACCACTTCTTTGCATCGAACCGGGTGGGGGAGGCATAGTGCGCCCGCACCCGCGCCATGTTCACATCGGTGACGAAGCCGTCGATGCCGCCCTCGCCGTTGTAATCGATGCGCATCCAGTTGCACTGAATGTCGGAGCCGTCAACGAATCCGCCCTGCACGATATGGAAGGGCGTTTTCCCCACCGGATCGCGAGGCCGCCAGAAGAACGCAAACGTTCCCCGCTCGGCGTACATGTTGTTCGGGCATTCGTAGGCGAAGAGCTGCGTGAAGTCGGGGTTGGAGAAGGCCGATCCCTTCGCGCCGTTCTTGACGATGGCGACCCCGTTCAGCATGGTCGGTTCGGGGTTCCCCTTCGCGAAATCAGCGGTGAACCCGTTATCTCCGGAGAGATAGAAGAGCAGGCCGGGTTCGGCGGAATATTTCG
>CAYRTQ010000216.1:0-8063 GCA_964426865.1 uncultured bacterium | reverse complement strand
CGGGGCAAAATTCTATATACTTCGCATGGGTTTTCTGTCATTCGGAAAGGGCGATGATGAAACGGGTACTGATCGGCGGGATGCAGCATGAAACCAACATGTTCAATCCCGCGCTCACCGGACTGGACGAGTTCCGTATCCGGGGACTCTTCTTCGGTGATGATATTGTGGCGAAACGCCGCGGCACCAATACGGAAACGGGAGGATTCATCGACTCCCTGGAGAAGAACGGCATCGAGATCGTTCCCTCCGCCCTGGGGGTGGCCATGCCCGCCGGCATGGTGACCGAGGAAGTGTTCGATGTCATTCTGAAGGGTATATACGAAACCCTGGACCGGGAGAAGGTGGACGGTATTCTCCTTACTCTCCACGGCGCCATGGTGGGAGTGGAGCACGAGGACGGCGAGGGATACATTCTCGAATGCGTCCGCAAGAAGGTGGGTAAAAACATTCCCATCTGCATCACGCTGGATTTCCATGCCACCCTGACTCCGCTCATGGCCGCGAACTGTGATTTCATGACCGTCTACCGCACCTACCCGCACATGGACATGGCGGACCGTGGACGTGAGGCGGGCGAGGTCATGCGGCGTATTCTCGCGGGCGAAATCCACCCGGTCATGGGGCTTTCCAAGCAGCCGCTGCTCATCGGGCCGCCGCTGAACGTGCTTCCGCATGACTATCCCATGAAACTGGTCATGGATCGCGCCCGTCAGATGGAACGTGAAATTCCCGGCGTGATCGCCGCCTGCCCCGCGCATGGCTTCATGCAGCAGGATGTGCCCTGCGCCGGGACCGGCGTGATTGTCACCACGGACAACGATCCGGAACTGGCGCAGAAGCTTGCCAAGGAACTGGGCGACATGATGTTCGAGCATCGCCGCGAATTCCTGATCCCCTTGCCCGATCCGGCGGAAACCATTCGTCAGGCCATGAAAGCCGAAAATCCGCCGGTGGCCATCGCCGATTCCGGCGACAACATCGGCGGCGGAACTCCCGGAGACGGCACCGCGCTGCTCCAGGAAATCTTCCGTCAGGGTGTGGACAGCGCCTTTGTCCCGCTCTGCGATCCGGAAGCGGCGAAACTTGCGGCGGAAGCCGGAGTGGGCGCCACGGTCACCCTCGAAGTGGGCGGGAAGTCCGATCCGCTCTACGGCCCTCCGGTGAAAATCACCGGCGTGGTGCGCACCATCACCGACGGTGTGTATCTCAACCGCGCCTGGGGCGGGTATTCCGCGGGCGTGGTGGACAACCAGGGACTGAGCGTCCGCATCGATGTGGACGGCATCACGGTCGTGCTGACCTCCCATCCCATGAGCCCCAACAACATCATGCATGCCAAATCCATCGGGGTCTATCCCGAGGATTACCGCATGAGCGTCTGCAAGGGCGGACTGGCCTTCCGCGAGGCCTACAAGCCCCCGGTGGTGAATACCTACATTCAGAGCGACACTCCGGGATTTTCTTCGTCCAATCTCGGCAATTTCACTTTCACCAGAATACAGCGGCCGATGTTTCCGCTGGATGACATGTAACAAGGAGAGGTAACTGCAATGCGATTCATTCTCGATAAACCCATGCTCATGATCCCCGGCCCGATGGATGTCCCGGAAGAGGTTATGCGTCGCTGCGGGCTCCAGGTGTTCCCGCACTATGACAAGGACACCCGTTTTCCGGAGTTCTACCGTCAACTGTGCGAAAAGATGAAGGACGTTTTCGGACTGAAAGACGGCTATGTGTTCATTCCCAACGGCAGCGGGACTGTTGCGGTCAACATGATGATCGCCAGCCTGGTCACCCCTGATGACGACGTGCTCATCATGAACAACGGCGGCTTCGGATCCTATGCCGAGAAGAATGTGAAGAGCGTGGGCGCAGGTTTCACCCATGTCAAGGGCGAACACGGCACCATCATCGATCCGGACCGGGTCCGCGACGAGATGAAGCGGAAACGCCATCAGTTCATCTACATCACCCACAATGAAAGCTCCACCGCGGTGGTCAATCCGCTGGCGCCCATCGGCGAAATCGCCCGCGAATTCGATGCGCTGCTGCTGGCTGATTCCGTTTCCGGCGTCGGCGGCGTGGTGGTCGATATGGACAACGCCGGGGTCGATGTGGTGGCCGGCGCGAGCCAGAAGTGCCTCGAACTGCCTCCGGGGCTGGCTCCGGTGGCGGTCGGCGCGCGCGCATGGGAATACATGGGCCGCATGAAGAACCGCCGGGTCCCCTGGATTCTCGACTTCGAGTCCTGGAAAAAAGCATGGCACGACCAGTACGAGTGGCATCCCCAGCCGGTAACCGGCATCACCACCATGCTCTACGCGCTGGACTGGGTGGTGGACAACATCATCGAGGAAGGCCTGGTCAATCGTCAGGAACGCTTCCGCGCCGCCGGAGAGAGCCTGAAGAAAGGCATGGCGGAACTGGGCTTCCGGTCCGCCGCCGATCCGCGCTACGCCTCCCCGGTGGTGACCGAGTTCATCGTTCCCGAGGGACACAACGGCGAAGTGGTGCGGGATTATTACCTGAAAAAGCAGAACACCATGGTCGGCTACGGCGGACGGACAAACGACAAGGGCGAAAAGATTTCCTTCCGTATCGCCCATTTCGGTGTGGCCGCCCGTCCCGAGCGGGTCGAGCATATGATTACCATTACCCGGAAATATATGGAAGACAACAAGAAGTAAATCTTCCCGCCGGGAATGAAATGGAGCGCCGGTTTCCCATCGGCGCTCTTTTTTTGCCCGGAGGCGCGATGATACCGCATTTCCCGGTGACAACCGGGACGTGGCGGCGTATACTATATTTCATACGAATCATGCCTCAACTGTATGGGAAACGTGTTCCGCACGAGTCGCGCCGGCCATGTTTCACGGGACCACCCCCACGCAGATGATCGCAATTGTGTATCAGTCCGGCAATCTTTCCTGGCCTTGTCCGATTAAAAAGCGTTTCCGGAGCCGGGTATGAACCGCGCGATTTTTCATGTGCATGGCGAACTGAACGATTTTCTCCCGCCCGGGCGAAAGGACGCCGAGTTTTCGTACGAATTCGAGGGCAAGCCCTCGGTGAAAGATGCGGTGGAGGCCCTCGGAATTCCGCATGTGGAGGTGGATGTCATCACGGTCAATGGGTGCTCCGTGCCGTTCACCGCGCACCTTCGGGACGGCGACCGGGTGGAGGCGTATCCCCCGGGCGTGGACAGTGAAATCGAAGGGGCTGTCCATCTCTGGCCCGAGCCGCTGGACGAACCCCGGTTCATTCTCGACGTCCATCTCGGGAAGCTGGCCCGGTATCTCCGTCTGCTCGGCTTCGACGCCCGGTACGATCCCCGGTTCGACGATCCGGATATTGCCGCCATCGCCTCTGAACAGGATCGCATTGCGCTCACCCGGGATCTGGCGCTCCTCAAGAACGGCGCGATTGTCCGCGGATACTGGATACGCTCCCAGAACCCGCGGGAGCAGCTCCGGGAGGTCCTCTGCCGTTACCGGCTCGCCGCGAAAGTCCGTCCATTCGCCCGATGCACGGTCTGCAACGGCATCATCCGGGAGGCGCCGAAAGACTTGGTCCGGGACCGTCTGGAGCCGAAAACGGCGATGTATTACGACCGCTTTTTCCAATGCACCTCCTGCGGGAGAATATACTGGGAGGGATCCCATTACCTCCGGATGCGTGAAATGGTGGAGGAAGCGGTAAACGGGTGCTGAGGAAAAAGAGCCCGCCTGAACCATATTGCCCCTGAACGCCCGGTGGGGGAATTCCAAAACGGGGCTTTCGTCTTTTGTGAGATTTGCCGAATCAATATAACCCGTAATACGTATCGGATATCAAGGAGGACTCATGGTCATCAAGCGGCAGCCGTTCGGGACCGCTCCGGACGGCACGGTAGTGGATATTTTCACCCTGGTCAACGATAACGGCCTCGAAGCGCGCATCACCAATTACGGCGGAATCGTCACCACGATCAACGCCCCGGATCGTAACGGGAAATGGGCGGATATCGTTCTCGGGTGCGACACGCTGGACGAGTATGTCCGGAAAAGCCCCTATTTCGGGTGCATCGTCGGGCGCTACGCCAACCGTATCGCCGGGGGCCGGTTCTCCCTCGACGGGGTGGAGTACGCCCTGGCGAAAAATGACGGGGCGAATCATCTCCACGGCGGCCTGAAGGGATTCGACAAGGCGGTCTGGGCCGCGGAGGCGTCTCTCACCGCGGAAGGACCGTCGCTGAAACTGACCGCCCACAGCGCGGACGGCGAGGAGGGGTATCCCGGAAATATGGATGTGATTGTAACCTACACCCTGACCAATGCCGGTGAGCTGCGCCTCGATTACCGGGCCGTCGCCGACCGCGCCACCGTGGTGAATCTCACCAACCACTCCTATTTCAACCTGGCCGGGGCGGAGGTCGGAAGCATTCTCGGCCATGAATTGACCATAGACGCCGATGCATTCACTCCCATCGACGGCACCCTGATTCCCACCGGGGAATTGCGTCCGGTCGCGGGCACACCGCTGGATTTCACCCGCCCGAGGGTCATCGGCGAGCGTATCGACTCCGATCACGAACAACTGGCGTTCGGGATGGGGTACGACCATAACTGGGTGCTGAATTCCGGGGGAGGGCTGTCCCGGGCCGCTCGGGTGTACGAGCCGGGTTCCGGGCGGGTGCTGGAAGTGTTCACCACCGAGCCGGGAATACAGTTCTATTCGGGGAATTTTCTGGATGGCTCCTGCACCGGGAAAAACGGGAAGGTATACAACCGTCGTGAAGGATTCTGCCTGGAAACGCAGCATTTCCCGGATTCGCCGAACAAGCCGCAGTTCCCTTCCGTTGTCCTCCGTCCCGGTGAAGAGTACGCCCAGACCACGGTATTCCGGTTCTCGACGGAATAAACATCCCGCCGCATTCACAATGAAGGGGGATAAAGGGGGAGTAACCTGTTTTTAACCGGGTACCTTTGTCCCCCGGTCTTTCCGCGTTTCCACGGGAAACCGGCTTGTATCCGATATTCGCGCCCCGTCTTTTACGCCGGGGTTATTTTTTGCTTTCCGCAAAAAAAAATGAATCGCCAGGGAAAGGGGGGCGTATAAGAAATGCAAGTTAACATGTTGCGCCCTAACGAGGTAAGTACCTCATTCCCCTATGGATGACCATGATCGTGCCAGAAACACCTGAAATGAAAAAGAACTCCCCTGGGCTTTCCCAGGAATGGAAATGGCTCCTTCGGGCGCTGAAATTCGCCCGGCCCCACCGGTTGCTTCTCCTGATGATTCTCTTCCTTACCCTCGTGGTAGCGGCGACCAATGTGGTCGAACCGCTCTTCCTCAAATACATCTTCGACAATCTCGGCGGAACCGGCATGCTGCATGCGGTCGCGGTGGGAGTCGCGGCGCTGGCCGGGCTGGCGGTAATCCGGGAGTTGTCCGGCGCGGTTTCCAATTCCCTGAGCTGGCGGACGCGCATCGCGGTGCAGTATGGCCTCCAGGACGCCATGGTGGAGCGCATCCACCGTCTGCCGCAGGACTATCACCGCACCGAGGGGGTCGGGGCGACCATGACCCGTCTGGACCGGAGCATCCAGGGGCTCATCGGGGCCATCAGCGAGCTGGCGTTCAACCTGATTCCCGCCCTGGCGTATCTGGTGATGGCGGTGGTGGTCATGGCGCGGCTGGATTGGCGGATGACCCTGCTGGTCGTGTTCTTCGCCCCGCTGCCCGCGCTCATCGCCGCCAAAGCCGCGCCGGTGCAGATACGCCGCGAGAAGAACCTTTTCAACCGGTGGACCCGGATATACTCCCGTTTCAACGAGGTTCTCTCCGGAATTGTGACCGTCCGCAGCTTCGCCATGGAGGATCGTGAAAAGAGCCGTTTTCTCAAGGGAGTGAACGATGCCAACGATGTGGTCATAAAAGGGGTCTGGTTCGATTCATGGGTCGGCGCGGGGCAGAACATGACCGTGACCCTGGCGCGGATCGCCGCCATCGCTTTCGGAGGGTTTCTCGTCCTGCGCGGCGAGGCCACCCTGGGTACCATCGTGGCGTTCATGAGCTATGTGGGCGGGCTTTTCGGGCCGGTGCAGGGGTTGACCGGGATATACCGTCACATCCGCACCGCCTCGGTATCGCTGGAACAGGTTTTCACCATCCTCGACACCCAGGATAAACTGGGCGACGCCCCGGATGCGGTGGAGGTGAAATCCCTGTACGGTGCGGTTTCCTTCGAAAACGTCCATTTCGCCTACCAGGCGTCCGGACGCACCGTGCTGAACGGCATCGACCTGACCGTTCGTCCCGGGGAGATGGTGGCCATCGTCGGACCCAGCGGTTCCGGCAAATCCACCATGATGTCGCTCCTCCAGCGGTTCTACGACCCGGGAGAGGGATCCATCCGCCTCGACGGCGCGGACCTGCGCACGTTGAAACAGAAATCCATCCGGCGTCACATCGGCGTGGTGATGCAGGACGCGCTCCTGTTCAACGAAAGCATCCGGGACAATATCGCCTATGGCCGTCCGGAGGCCCCCCGCGATGAAATCGTTGAGGCCGCGAAGGCTGCCAACGCCCACGATTTCATCCTCCGTCTGGAAAAGGGATACGACACCCAGGCCGGGGAGCGCGGCGGACGCCTCTCTTTCGGGGAGCGCCAGCGTATCGCCATCGCCCGGGCGCTGCTCTGCAAGCCCTCCATCGTCATCCTCGACGAAGCCACGTCCGCGCTCGACGCCGAAACCGAGGCGCTGGTGCAGGATGCCCTGGAACGCCTCATCCGGGGGCGGACCACATTCGTCATCGCGCACCGCCTCGCCACCGTGGTCAATGCAGATCGTATCGTGGTGCTGCGCAGGGGATCTATCGCGGAATCAGGTCGTCACTCCGAACTCATGGGCAAAGGCGGCTACTACGCCTCCCTGGTGGAACGCCAGACCCGGGGACTGATCGTGCCGTGAATACTCGAAAAGTATTTTGATTCCTAAACGTATCTTCGGGCTTGTCTGAAACGGGATTTGCGGTTTTTCGGGATTATCCCGATTATTTTTCATCGCGTTATATTTCGGACGGGAAGCGATTATTTGATTGCAAGGACCTGATAGGATGAAAGGCCGTATGCTTCCGCAAGCGCGGTTCTGGTGCGAGAGGAATACCTGGTGAACCGGAGAGATGAGAATCCCGCTTCTGCGAGTAAACGGCCCATTTCGTCTATCGAATGGCAGGTACAGTGTACAGGGTTGTCATGAATAAGGAGATTATCCTGGATATATCCGGATAACCCCTTGTTCGACTGAACATGGTGCAGAAACAGGACGCCTCCGGAAACCAGTATGGATCCCATCCAGCGCAGGACTTCCGAAGACTTTTCCCGGGGAATGTGTAAGAAGGATGCGAATCCATAAATACCCTGAAACGGCTCGGAGAAGGAAACCGGACTCAGCATATCCATGACCAGGGCCTTTACTTTGGGATTTCGCGATCCAGCCAGCGCAACGAACTCACCCAAAAAATCGGTTGCGGTTATATCATATCCATCCGAAGCAAAAAAATGGCTGTCCCAGCCAAGGCCGCACCCCACCTCGAGAATTCTTTTTCCCGGCAAGTGTTTGATAAACTGCTCCCGACATCGTTTGTGAATGGCGAAATCATACTTGCTGCTGGCATTCTCGTTCCAAAGAGAAGCGATTTTCCCGTATGAACGGCGATTTGTTTCCTGCATCGTTTGGAATGCGTCCATAATTTATCCCAATGAAAGAACAGTATGTGCGACTTTTTCCAGGAGTTTCCGCGCATGGGAAATCCAGAGAATACTCATCGTGGTGAGCGAATGATAATGGAGTACCAGTTCCACAATCTGCTTCTGACTGATGGGATCGAGTGATGAGGTGGGTTCATCCAAGACCACAAACCGCGGGTTGAGGGAGAGAATGCGCAGGAGTGAGAGCCTTTGAATCTGCCCGCCGCTCAGCTCGAACGGATACCGGTTGAGGAGGCCCATATCCAGCGACATGTCCGGAAGGTACGGTGACAGGACGGCCACCGCTTCATCGGGGGTCTTTGCAACA
>CAYRTQ010000215.1:0-8134 GCA_964426865.1 uncultured bacterium | reverse complement strand
CCAATGTCGCCAATGGACGCTATGAAAACTTGCGATACCGGAAATGTCCGCCGGCGTATGCGTCAGGAAGCGGCGGCTTGAAGAGCAGCCTCTTCGGGGGATTGCCCGGGGAATATGGCGAGCACCGCCTGCATTCCGATCATCGCCAAGATTCCCCATTTCCCCGGGGCGGTCAGCTTTTTTTCCAGCAGCATGTGTACCTCCCTGTCGTATCGTTCCCGGAGCGAGGGCGTGATCCGCTCCGACCCTATGAGCTGTTCCCGGAACCGTTCGTGCGAGTGGTTGTTCATGGTCATTCCTCCCGTTCCAGAACCGCGCGGAGGGCGCGCTTGGCATAGTGCAGCCGCGATTTGACCGTGCCCGCTGAAACTCCCAGGACGCCCGCGATTTCCTCGATGGAGAAGTCCTCCAGAAAATGCAGGGTGAGCGCTTCGCGGTGGGGGAGGGAAATGCGGTCCAGCCCCCGATGCACCCGTTCGGCGTCATCGAACCCCTCTTCGCTCTCTCCGGGGAACTGCTCCAGCACTTCGCTTTCGACCGGCTCCTCCCGCTGGGCCGCATAGACGGCGCGCATACGGTCCATGGCGCTGTTCCGCGCCACCGCATAGAGCCAGCACGAAAGATGTTCCGGCTGCTGAAGCTTTCCAACGCCGCGGACCACTTTTATCCAGGTTTCCTGGAGCGCGTCCCAGGCGTCTTCCTCGCGGGGAACCAGACGTCGTATGAAATAGAACAGACGGTCTTCCCAGGCGCGGATGAGTTCCTCGATGGCGCCCTTCTCCCTGTTTCGGCAGCGGAGCGCGAGCAGTTCGCTGTATATGCGTTCTTTTTCGGTCATGGAAAAGCGTCGCCCGAGTGACAAAGTGACGGAGAGAAATACATTGTCCCCGCATCTATGGGACTTACACCAATACCGTTCATTGAACCACGAAAGACGCGAAGATCACGAAATTTCCCCGGTGATGCACTCATTTTTCGTGTAGTTCGTCTCTTTCGCGGTTGAGGTCTTTTCGCTTTACGGCTAAAAATAAACCGTATTGGGGCTTACACCAATATAGTCGGGTGAACGGTGAAAAAGGTTCAAAAGTACCGGAGATTTTATGTATGAAAGGACATTCTTTTTGGAATCGGGCGCAGCGGTGAGTATCTTTCCGGTCCGGACGCATACTGCGCGGAAAGGGATGTCTTTTTTGCCGTCTCGACCGGCAGTTGGGAACTGTCGCCGGGTTTGCGGGTTTTATCAGGGCGGCCGGTTACGGAACCGGCGGCATGGAAAGGGAATAAGGGGATAGATCGAAAATATGGCTGATACACTCAAGAAAGTCACCATCTACACCGATGGCGCCTGCCAGGGGAATCCCGGTCCCGGCGGCTATGGAGTCGTGCTCCTGTATGGGGACCTCCGCAGGGAACTGTCCGGCGGGTTCCGGCTCACCACCAACAATCGCATGGAAATCCTGGCGGCCATCGAGGGATTGAGCGCTCTCCGGGAGCGGTGCGCGGTCACCCTCTACACCGATTCGCAGTATCTCTCCAACGCCATCACCAAGGGCTGGGCGAAACGGTGGAGAGCCAACTGCTGGAAGCGCAACAAAAACGATTATGCGCTGAATCCCGATCTCTGGGAGCGTTTGCTGGAACTCTGCGGGCGTCACGAGGTAACCTTTGTCTGGGTGCGCGGCCATGCCGGAAACACCGAGAACGAGCGCTGCGATTTTCTGTCGGTCACCGCGGCGCTGGGAAAGGATCTGCCGGAGGATCGGGAGTATATAAAGAGTCTCACCTCCTGACACGACGGGGAAAGGGGGGTGGCGGCTCTCCCGGGGGTGGATTTCGCCCGCATTCATCTTGCACATCGGGCTACGGATATGCTATTTTAAAATGTTCGATTCCCCCCGATTGCGTGTAAAATCATTATGGAGTATTCCGATGAAACCGGATATATGGATCAACGGGCAATTCGTCCCCTGGGATGAAGCCCGCATACACCCGTTCTGCCACAGCCTCCAGCGCGGCTCGACCCTTTTCGAGAGCATCGACTGCAACGAGACGTTCGATGGACGCACCGCCATTTTCCGTCTGGACGATCACATCCGCCGTTTCGAAATTTCCTCGGAAATCGTGGGAATGCCGCTTCCCTACGACACCGCGTCCATCCGTCAGGCCATCATCGATACGGTGGCGCACGGCGGGCTGAAGAACTGCACCATACGGCCTCTCGCGCTCCAGCCCGATCCGATTCTGGACCTCTATCCCGGCGACGCCCCGGTGACCATGCTCATCGGACTGGGAGAAATGCATGTCAGTTCCAGCGGCTACCGGGTGAAAATCAGCCCCTGGCGGAAAATCGACAGCTCCTGCATGCCGGTGAAAGCCAAGGTTTCCGGGAATTACATCACCTCCCTGCTGGCCAAATCCGAAGCCATACGGGAGGGGTATAACGACGCCATCCTGCTGGACAGCGACGGGTTCGTGGCGGAAGCGACCACCGCGAACGTCTTCATCGTGGAGAAGGGCCAGTTGGTGACCGCTCCGGAGAACGCCATCCTCCTGGGAATAACCCGCGACAGCATCATGCATCTTTCCGGGGAACTCGGCATCGGGTTCGTCCGGGACAAATTCGGGCCCGAGCGCCTGATGGACGCGGACGAGGTTATCCTGTGCAGTTCCGGAAACGAGGTGAAGCCCATCACCCGTGTCGGGGACCGCGTTATCGGCGATGGTTCCGCCGGTCCGGTAACCCGCCGTCTCGCCGAATTCTATTCCGATGTCATCATCGGAAAGGTGAAAAAGTTCGAAAACTGGCTGACGTATGTTTGAAAAGACGGAATCCGGAATGGAAAAAGTGTGTGCGTCGTGATGTTCGCGAGGTGAGTCGCACCCATTTGGGCGCCGTTTCCGCATGAATGGCGGACAGCGTTTGCCTCCGTGGTTTACTGGCAGATTTATTTTTGAATTCCGGATTCCGGATTCTCTTTCAGGAGTTTCCCATGCTCACTCCCCGCACTGCCGGACTGGATCGTATCCTCCTCGCCGGGGCGATGCTCGTTGCCGCGCTCGCCCATATCGCCGCGCTCGGCAACCACCTGACCGCGGATTCCTGGGTGTTCGTGTATCCGCATTCCCTCGGCGAGACGTTCCGGTTTTTCTTCACCTCCATCATCCCCCTGGGAGACGAGGTCTACTGGCTGCGACCCCTGCCCATGTTCCTGTTCTGGATGGAGAATGTCATCCATTCCGGGACTGAGTGGCTGCCGCAGTTGACCAATATCCTTTTCCATGTGCTCAATGTTTTCCTGCTCTGGCGGGTGGTTGGTTTCATGGTTTCCGGCGCGGGGCGGAAGGGAGAAAACAGCGGCGGGTTCGCGGCGTTCGCGGCATGCCTGATCTATGGGATCCACCCGCTCACCGTGGGGGCGGTGGACTGGGTGGCGGCGAGGTTCGATGTGGTTTCGGTCACCTTCGGGCTGGCCGGGCTGCTCTTCTGGCTTCGCTGGGACGCGAATACGAAGGACCGCCGCAGTCTCGTTCTCGGGACGGCGCTGCTGGTCTGCGCGCTCCTTTCCAAGGAACAGGGAGTTACCTTCTTCATGGCGGCGGCCTTCCTTTCTCTCCTGCGCATGGCGGCGAAGGGGAAGGAGCGGATGCGATACCTGCCCGGAGTGATCATTCCCGCGTTTCTGGCGGTGTGCTATTTTATCTGCCGGCTGGTCATTTTCGGCGGCATCGGGGGCTATGTAACCGCCCGTCAGGGATTGAGCCTCACCCCGCCGGTCAACTACTTCTTCGCCCTCTTTTTCCCCTATCCCAACGTGATGCCGGACTGGAGTTTTTCCTGGACCTTCTGGGCTGCATGCCTCGCCATCGCCGGGCTGACGTTCCTCCTCTTCCGGGGGGAAAATGCCCGTAAGCAGTACCCCCGGGTGCAGCGTGAACACGTGCTGACGCTCCTCGTGCTGCTGGCGCTCGGGGTGGGCACCACCGCGCCCCACCCGGGGCTGACGCTGGACAAGGTGCTCGGGCACGCCGAGTCACGGTTCGCGTTCGTGGCCGTCACCGCGTTCGCCATGCTGGCCGGGATTCTCGTTTCCACGCTCCGCACCCGTCGGGAATATCTGGCGGCGCTCACCGTTCTGACGCTCTGGGGATTCGTTTCCGCGTGGCGGACCACGGTTCAGGTTCAGGCCTGGCATTCCGCCGGGGAAACCGCGCACTCCATTCTCACCCAGACCATGCGGCTCGTTCCCGATCCACCCGAGGAAAGCACGCTCATCCTGCTCGATATTCCGCGTGACAACGACCAGTACGCCTATATTTACGGTATCGGGCTGGATTACGCGCTCAAGCTGGCCTACAATCGTCCCGATCTCCGGGTGCTGCGCTATCCCACCCGCGAAGACCTCCAGCATGCCAATCCCGAGCGTGACGCCGTGGTGCGCTATGTCTCCTCCAGCGGGCAGATGGAGCGCATGCACGGCACCCGGGTGAAACGGACGTCCCCGCCGGGATTGACCGCGGGAGCGGGAGAGCCTCCGCTGCGGTAGAACGGTTCACGCACTCCGCTTCCGGGCGGGTGATACGCCCGCGAGCGGAGTGCGGAGGCTATGTGTCGGGTTTCCACTCCGAGGCAACCACAATTCCCTGGTGAAACATGAAAGTGATCAGTCTGGCCCGAAATCCCCGGATATACACGTGCAACGCATACCTCGTGCTCGGATCCTGGAACCGGATGGAGGATATCAATACGCTGATCGATGTCGGCGCCGACGCTTCCATCATTCCGGAAGTGGAGTCGCAGGCCACCGGGGTCGGGAAACACCGGGTGGAACAGATCATCCTGACCCATTGCCATTTCGATCATTCCGGGGGCGCCGCCGAAGCGCGGAAACGGTTCGGGGCCCGGGTGCTGGCCTACACGACCAACCGTGGAGCGGATGAAGCCCTTCGCGATGAGCAACGGCTCATCCTGGGAGACCGTCTGTTCCGGGTGCTCCACACTCCCGGGCATTCCCAGGATTCGATCTGCCTGTACTGTCCCGAAGAGAAAACGCTCTTTTCCGGGGATACCATCCTGAAAGTGACGAATTCGGATGAGACCCATACACGGGAATACTGCGACGCCATGGAAAAGATCGCCGGGCTCGATATCCGCGTTATCTATTCCGGGCATGATCGCCCCGTAACCGAGGGTGTTCCGGAGATGCTGGAACTGTCCCTGAAGAACATCCGGAACAGCCGCATCGTGTAGCCCTTCCGCGCACGGATGGAAAATCACATCGCTGACGGTTTCCGGTTCCCCCCTGTTGGGCGGACGCCGCGTTGCTCGGAGCGTAATTCGGCGGAGCGCCACTTTTCCTTTCGGTTTCTCGCCGTTCTTCCCCTGCGGCCCGCCATGGTTCAATCGTTTTGCTTGCATCATGACAATCCCGTATCCCGGAGCAAAGGTAAAAATGAAGCGAATTTGTGTTTTTTGCGGTTCCAGCCCCGGAGTGAACGGCGCATATATCCAAGCTGCCCAATCACTTGGGAAGAGATTGGCGGAAAAGGGAATTACCCTCGTGTACGGCGGGGCGAAAGTCGGGATCATGGGGCGGCTCGCGCTGGCATGTCGTGACGCGGGCGGGGAAGTCATCGGCGTCATCCCGGGGAGACTTGTCGATATGGACCTGGCGGGGGGTGATCTTTCGCAATTGTTGATTGTTGATTCGATGCATGAGCGGAAAGCCAAAATGATGGAACTTTCGGATGGGTTCATCGCCCTGCCCGGTGGTATGGGAACAATCGAGGAATTTTTTGAAGTGTTGACCTGGGCGCAGTTGGGGATGCACAGAAAACCCTGTGGATTGCTGAATACATGCGGGTACTATGACCGGCTGTTCGCGTTTCTCCATCATGCGGTTGGCCAGCAATTCATCGAGCCGGCCCATGCGGAGATGATCCAGGTCGATGAGAGTGTCGATGGACTGTTGGGGAAGTTCGACGCCTATGAAGCGCCGAAGGGAAACAAGGCCGCATGGGTGTTGAAACTGTCGGAGCCGATTCTCTGACAATCCGGCTCCCGAGTGAAAAAAACTTGCTCCGTATGCGCACCTTCAGGGATGATCGGAGCGGCCATGTTTTTTTGACCGGGAACCCGTATCGCGCCCGTAAAAAAAAGCCGCTGAATTCATCATGGAATTCAGCGGCTTTTTGAGTTTTATCCTCCGGCTCCTACTCCTTTTCCTCCTCGTCCTCGTCACTTTCAATGGATCGCTGATGCACCGGTCTCGGCATCTCCGAGTTCGCACCGTGTACGGACTTCCAGATGATCTCGTTCAGGAGGAGTTCTGGCGTGGCGTCCTCGCGGCTGAAGTCCATGGCCAGACTTTCCTCGGCTCCCCAGGAGGTCTTGGTATTCATTTCGTGGAGCGGATACCGGGGCGGGATCACCGTATAGGGTGTCAGGTTCGCCCGGTCGGTGAAGCAGTCCACCATGGGGAATGCCGCGGCGTCGTACTGGCTCAAAGGCTGCACGCCGAGAATGAGTTCCATGGTTCGAAGCATGCTCACCGTGTCGTACAGGGTATGGTCGGCGTATCCCCTGCGGGTGTAGGGGCTTACCACCAGGGCGATGGACCGGTGGGCGTCCACGTGGTCCGGGCCGTTCTGGGCGTCGTCCTCGATGACGAAGATGGCGGTGTCCTTCCAGAACCGGCTGTGGCTGACCGCCTCCACGATCTGGCCCAGCGCGAGATCATTGTGCGCCACCATGGCCCGTGGAGTGGGGAATCCGGGGGTGGTTCCGCTGGTGTGATCGTTGGGGAGATGCAGGACCATGAACGCGGGGAGTTCCCCGGCCTGTTCGAATTCCCGCAGTTCGCGGATGAACTCGGCGGCGCGCAGGGTATCCGGGTAGGCCAGGTCCCAGGGATGGTACCGCGGAGCGAAATGTCCCTCCAGCGCGGAGTGCTTGGCGAATGTCACGCTGTCCTTCATGGCGATGAACTCGCCGTAGCTCCGGTAACTCTTGCCCGCGCGGGCGACCGCCTCCCAGATGTATCCCCGGGTGGGGAAAGCGATGGGGAACGATCCCTCGGAGGGGTAGGGCAATCCGCGTCCGGAATAGCTGGTGGGCCAGGTCTTTTCCACGAAATCGGTGGCTATGGCTCCCGTGGTCCACTCGTGGCCATCCGCGCTGACCTCCGCGTCCACATAGAAATTGTCGAGGAGCACGAATCCCTCCGCCAGCGCGTGGTGATTGGGGGACACCTCACGGGTGAACAGGCAGAGGGTGGAATCACCGTTTCCCCGGGCGATATCGCCGAACACCTGGTCGTAGGTGCGGTTTTCCTTGATGATGTAGATGACGTGCTTGATGAGGGAAGGCTCGCCCACCCGCCGTGGGATGGCCGCCGGTTTCACATCACGCTGCTTCTCCGCCAGGGTCCGCTCGGTCTCGTCGAACCCGTTGTTCTTCACTGTCTGACGGGTCCAATTTGCCAGTTGACGGGCGTCCGGGACCGGAACGACCGACACCGTGCCATTGAACAGGCCGCCGATATACTGGTATTTCTCCACTTTCTGGCCGGTTTCCGATCCCTTGGCGTTGGGCTTGGAGATCAGTCCCTTTGCGTTCGCCACGAACAGCTTCTTCCCGTCCGGGCTGACCGCCAGGGCGGTGGGGTACCAGCCCACCGGGATGAGCCCCCGCACCGCGCTCTTTCCCCGTTTCGAAACATCCACCACCGCCACGTCGTTGTTGGTGGCGTTGCCCACATAGAGCGTGGAGCCGTCGGGCGAAAGCGCCAGCGCGTTGGGCGTGCTCCCGTACGGCGCACCGTCGTAGGGACGGAGGGCGATGGTTTCGATCACGGCCTCTGAAGCGGTGTCGATCACCCACACCTCGTCCGTATTGGCGCAGGCGACATAGAGCAGTGCGGTGTCATGGGAAAGCAGCATGGCATTGGGATGGTCCCCAACCGCGATCTTCGTTCGCACCTCGTTCGTGCGGCTGTCCAGCACGCAGATTTTCCGTTCCCCCCAGAGGCTGACAAAGATACTGGAGCGGGAGGGGACCACACGGACATCATAGGGAAACTCTCCGATCGGGATGCGCTTTGTCACTTTCCCGGCATCGAGGGACACCACGGAAAAG
>CAYRTQ010000214.1:2631-8138 GCA_964426865.1 uncultured bacterium | reverse complement strand
TATATTCTTGCATCCCTTGTCAATGCTTGCTGTTCTAACTCGATAGGCATTTTATGCAATATATGGATAAGCCGGATGAGAATGAAACGCCTGTTTTTGCGAACCGGGACAAATCCAACCCGTCGGGCTGATTCCCTTTCCCCTTTCCATCCCCGCATACAGCAGCCGATTCGTACATTTTCTCTTGCTCCCACCACGGGAGCATCCTACATTTCTTTCCATGCGTTCTTATCCCGAAAGAAGCTCGTCGAATTCTGGAGATGCATCCCGATGCGTATCAGCCCCTGCAATCCTGGTATGCCGACACCCATCATGCGGTATGGACGCGCCCGGAAGATATCCGTGAGGTGTACCGCAATGCCAGTTTTGTGGCAAACAACCGGGTTGTCTTCAATATCAAGGGAAACCGCTATCGGCTGATTGCGGCGGTGCAATTTGAATATGGAATCGTATATATCAGATTCATCGGAACACATCAGGAGTATGACCGGATAGATGCGGCGACCATCTGAAATGAGGAAAAATGGAAATCACACCGATAAAAACGGAAACCGATTACGAATCCGCCCTGAAAGAGATTGAACGGCTTTTCGATGCCGGACCCGGCACAGCGGAAGGAGACCGTCTGGAGGTTCTTGCCACGCTTGTCGAGGCATATGAGGAAAAACACTATCCCGTTTCTTTTCCGGACCCCATCGAGGCCATCCGGTATCACATGGAAAGCCGAGGGCTTACCCGCCGCGACCTGGAGCCGTACATCGGGAGCCGGGCGCGGGTTTCCGAGATTCTGAACCGGAAACGCCCCCTGACCATGGAAATGGTCCGTAATCTGCACCGGGGATTGGGCATCCCGGCGGACGTGCTGATCCAGCCGTACGAACTCCGGAAAGATGCGGCGTAAGAGGGAGTTCCAGTAAAAGTACGCCGCCAGCGAACCCATCGATTTCGATGGGTTTGCTGGCGGCGTCATAGACTATCCCCGGTCGCAAAGGAATTCATTTCATGATCCGGCAAGCTTCCCCACATTTCACCGTAATCTGCGTTCCCCGATAGAGCGGGAACCGATGAGCCGGAAGGAAGGTATGGCCCGCAGGAATCCCGCAATTACCGCACCGGCTTGCCGCTGAAATACAGTTTTCCGAAGAACGGGTACAAGTGGAAGCTGCCCACCGTTTTCCCCCACTCCGGACTCCACATGCTGTCCTGCCAGTTGGTGAAGCCGCCGCACCGGTTTATTCCGGCGCGCCACAATGTGCCGTCCTTCGGTTTTTCCTTCAGCAGTTCCGGATAATCCTCGAACCGTAAAGCCACTTCGAGAGTCCATCCCGCATCGGTATCCGCGTCGTTGTTCACCGTTCCCCGGATGCTCCGCCCGATATGCGGGGGAAGAATCTTGTGCTGGAGAATCGGAACTTTCCGGTCGTTGTACACGCTGAGAAGGTTCCCGATGCAGTTCATCTCGAACATGTTGTAGGCGTTGCCCGCGGCGGGATTCGGGTTCCAGAAGAACTCGACGCAGTCGTCCTTGTAGGTCTGCGAATTGGAGTCGTAGTGGTCCGCCCAGATATGCTTGTCCTCGCATTTGTAGTACAGATACAGGAACTCGTCGTCCCAGAGCATCTTGACTTCCGTTTTCTCCAGCTCCGCCTTTTTGACCTCGTCCCGCTTGTCGTAGTTGTACCACGGGAACCTGAATTCGCCGATGGTTGACGCGGCGGCCCAGTCGGGCTCGTCCAGAACACCGTCGATGGTAATTTTCCCCATGGACCGTTGTATGACATACTCCGGACGCCCGGGTTCCTCGTCCGCCGCCTGGAGAGACGGCGCAAACAACAGGGGGAAAACCAGCAGGAGGAGGACCGTATTCATGCTTCAACCCTTTATACCGGAATATGTATTTTTGCCTCGGCGGAAAACATCCGTGCTTCGGGGAACCCGCAAATACCGAACCGCGCGAGATTCGCACGGCCGCCGCGGCGTCGCTCCGGCCAGGACGACGGGTGTACAAAACCTTCGGCGTAGAATACGGGTGCGCTGTCTTGACATCCTCACGCCGTCAATAAAACCGTCCGTGAAGTACCCGCCGATCCCAGGCGGAGCCGCCGCCCGTTCCCTTGCGGGAAGCGAGGAGAAACATATCACCTGGAAATGATTATGTTCATCTTATCACATTGCAGCCGTGCTTTCAGCCACATTTCCATCCGTTTCCGCTGGCTGACCGGAAGCGGTTTGGTCAGTTTGACAAAAGCGAGGGGGATACTGTCCGAAACGGCATCGTAGTATTCTTGGGGCTGACTGATCGATGCACTGCTTATTTCCGGGTACTGAATTTTCATCTCCCGCAAAACCTGCCGCACCAGCATGTGCTTCGCGGAAACGCTGTCCACAGCCGCTTTCAGGGATGTCACCTCCTGCTGCTTTTGCTCCAGAGTCCGTGTCAGACGCGATATTCTGCCCGAATCCCTGTCTTCGTTCAGGAAAGAAATGCCCTGCTTCACTTCAAGCGAGGTATCATGCAACCCGAATGCATGCAACTGTTCCTTCATCGACTTGACTGTCGAAGGAGATATCTCTTTGCCCCCGTATACCAGGGTTATTTTCTTCCCGCGAAAATCGATATTCTGGTTCAACAGATAGTTGCCTTCTATGGACGAGTTGATCTTGATGAAAAGATTTGCCTCGTGCGTGAACCTGTTCTGTTTTATCATCTCGTAACCAAAGTAAATACTTGGTATCAACGTCAACAGGGCGATAGCCATCACGATTCGATGGGCATGGACATCGGCTTTTTTATCCCGCAAATGGGTAACGGGGAACTGTAACAGTCTTACCGTGACGAGTGTGGCGATGGCAATGAAAACCGCATTGATGGTAAACAGGTAAAAAGCCCCGAAGAAGTACTTCATGTTCAGGGTGGCAAGACCATAGCCCGCGGTGCACAGCGGCGGCATGAGAGCCGTGGCGATCGCCACGCCGGGAATCACATTCCCTTTCTGCTTGCTCGCGACCGCGACAATTCCCGCCAATCCGCCGAACACTGCGATCAAAACATCGTATATCGTGGGAGACGTCCTTGCCAGCAATTCCGAATACGCGTCATTCAGGGGAGTCAGAAGGAAATAAACGGTCGAGGTAATCAATCCGATGGCGACCGCAAACAGAAAATTGTTTACCGCATTTTTCACCAGCGCAAGATCGTTTATCCCCAACCCCAACCCTATTCCCATGATGGGGCCCATCAGGGGTGAAATGAGCATGGCGCCGATAATCACCGCGGTCGAATTGATGTTCAACCCAAGGGATGCGATAAATATCGCGAATATCAAACCCCACAGATTTGTCCCCTGAAAGACGGCATCTTTGGAAATGCTATCGATCACCGTTTCGGGGCTTTCCTTATCGTCAAAGATATGGAATTTTTTTACCAGTGTGCGTATCATGGCGCATCACTCTCCTTCGCTTGTGCAAGCAGGAGTGACCTCTTGGAGGTCGCCCCCGTTCCCCATCCTTACAAATCCGGGTCTCGTCCCCACGGGATGAGCGGCCCCGGGGTCCCGGTCCCTCCCCACGGATCATCCATTTTCCTTCAGCGCCGCGCTCCCATTGAAACGCTCCCCGACAAGGCCGGTTCCCAATCCCCCCGTATCCCTTTCACCTGAAACCGTGTCCATATTCCGGAGCGATGACACCGGAAGCGGTGAATCGGTTGCGGATCATCCGGGAAAGCGCATGATACCGGCGGGAACACGTTCCGTCACCGTTTCGCTTCCAGCAGATTCAGGAACAGCTTCTTGGCCACCACGGACTGCGGGCGGTCCGAAACCAGTTCCGGAAGGATATCCAGCGTGCTCAGGAATATCTGCCCGTTCCCGTAGGGTATACGGGTCAGCGCGCTCCCGATATCCTTGAGACCCTGGGAGGCGAACCCGACAATCAGCTCCGTTCCCAGGAAATCGATGTTGACCGCCCGGGGATCACGGCTGTAGAACACCTGGTATTCCCAGTTCATGGATTGCGCCTGAGGGAGACCGTCGAGATAGGCGCTTTTCCCCACAAACAGCCGCCCATCCTCCCCCCAGTTCGCCGGGTTGATATACCGGAGCGCCAGATCGTCCAGACGCTGCGCCCAACGGTCGGCCTGGTCGAGAATGATGAGCGTCGTCCCGTTGGCGACCTTTTCCAGAATTTCGCGGTAGTTCCGCAGCGCGGGGTTTTTGCCGTCCTGCCCGCCGAGGATGACATAATCCAGGCCGGAAACCGCGGGATCGTAGCCGGGAAGCGTGATTCCCCGGGATTCCTTCAAAAACGCGTTGACTGCGCCCGAGGTATCGATGACCGCGCCTTTCCCCTTCAACCCGGACGCGGTACGGTAATCCACGACAAAGATGGTATCGAAGCCCTCGGCCCGGACCGCGCCGCGCATCTTTACCGCGGCCTCGATCCGGTAGTATCCCGGCTTCCCCATCACGGGGAGCTGAACGCCCTCCACGAGAAGCTGTCCGAACGTTTCCCCGCCCTGGACCCGGACCGCGAAGGTTTTGGAAAACACCCTTTGCCCGTCGGGACCGGTGATCCCGATTTCCAGATCGCCCGCGCCTTTCAGGTCCAGTTCGTTGACAATGTAGAAATCGGCCACGGAGGAAGCGCCCGAGGGCAGCACGGTGGTCCGGGCCTTGACCGCGACATACAGCGGCTGCGCGTAATGGGCGAGAATGGAGGGATCGCCGGTGGGATTACGGTACTGGTCCACAAACTCCGTGTGGCTCATGGCGTCCGAGGCCCAGGAGTTGAGGTTGTAGGCGTCCACCACATTGGCGATGCGGGCGTTCTCAAGATTACGACCGTGATAGTAATGCAGGTTCTTCCCCAGCGCCAGGGTCAGTTCGTCCACGGTGGGGTAGGCGCTCCGGAATCCGCTCTCATCCAAGAACCGGTCATACTCCCGGTAATAATCCAGGTACAGCTCCTCACGCCAGCCGGTCGCGCCGGTGCGGTCCAGTTCCTCCCGTATCTTCTGGAGACGGACCATGCTTCCGAACGCCCCTTCCTCGCCCAACCAGGTCAGTTCGCCCGGGTCGTAGCAATGAACGGAGTCATCGGGGATCGCCTGCCCCCGGAGGAAGAAACGCGGATTACGGTAATACTCGTCCATCCACCCGCCGGTGGGAATGAAATGATGGTGGTTGAACCAGCCGTAGTAATGCAGGCTGTCGTCCAGAGGCCGCATGTGGAGCTTGAACGGGTCCGGTCCGAAGGTATCGACGGCTTTCTTGTTACGGTTGCGATCGCTGTTGTAGATCACGAGGCGGGTCGGATCGAGAGCATGGACCATGCGCATATTTTTGATATCATCGGGGCCCGGCTCGGCATACGTTTCCTCTTTCATGAGGGTGATGAACCAGGAGGGCTTGGAGCGGTCCCGCAGCACCATCCTCCTGAGCTTCTCCGTGCGCCACAGGGCCGCCTTTTCGTCCGGCTTGTCATCGCACCGGTATCCCCCCGGGTCC
>CAYRTQ010000214.1:0-2621 GCA_964426865.1 uncultured bacterium | reverse complement strand
CGTGGGTCAGGATGCCGTATTCGTCGCAGATATCGGTGGCGATGGGCTGAACCATGCACTGGTTCATGATGAACGTGTTGAAACCCATCCGGAGCAGCAGTTCCACATTCCGTTTCGCCATCTCCGGGGTGGGAAACATACCGTTCTTCGGCCAGTACCCCCGCTGCATGGGGCCGAAAACAAACACCCGCTTCCCGTTCAGGTAGAACCGCTCATCACCGTCCTTCTTCCCGATCTCGAACCAGCGAAACCCGAACCGACGATCCATGGAATCCGCCACAACGCCGTCATCGCTCACAAACCGCACCGCCGCGACATACAGGTGTGGATCCCTGATGTTCCATGCCTTCGCCTTGGGCGCTTTCACCGCAAGGGACACCTCGCGGCTTCCGGACGGGACGGTTACCGGCAGGGTCTTTTCCCAGAGAACGGCGGACGGGTTCTTCCACTCGTGAACGACCGCGGTCACCTTCCCTTTCCGCGCCGCGCCGGTGAAATTCCGCAGGGTGACCCGCACCTCCGCCTCCGTGATTTTCGGCGTGTTACGGACATAGACATCGTCCACCCGCACCTCGTCGGTCGCCCGGAGATACACCTTCCCGGTTATTCCCCCGAAGCCGTGATAGGCCGGAACCAGGTTCTTTCCCCACCGGAACAGGTCGTTGTTGCTCCAGTCGAAATTGCCCGTCGGATCGGTCACCCGCACATCGAGCGTGTTCTCCCCGTCCCATTTCACCGCGCCGGTGATATCCACCTCGAAGGGGGTGTTGCCGATGATGTCGTAGCCCACGAGCGTATGGTTGACAAACACCTCCGCGCGGAGCACGACCGAATCGAACGCCAGGGTGATGCGCTTGCCTTTCAGGCCGGGATCGGCGGTGAATGTGGTGCTGAACCAGGAGACCCCGCGGTAATCGCCCGCCTCGCCCCAGGGATTGCCGTTGCTGCTCCAGAAATGCTCTTCCACGGTCGCGGGAACGGAGATCGTCTTGCGGGATGCGCCGTTCAGCGCATTCCAGCCGCCGGTGGGCGGATTCACCGGAAGGGACGCGATTTCGACCGGCGGCATGAAGATGTCGTCATCGATCCATTTCGCCTCACGATCCAGCCAGAGCCGCCAGTTGTCCCCGGATAATTCCCGCTCCCACCGTCCCGGATCGCCGGAGGCGGAAAAGGAGAGGATGAGGGAAAAAAGCGCGGCAAAAGAAATCATCCTGTATCCCATGACCATCATCCTTTTTCACAGTATGGAAATGACCGCATCGTCCCTGCATCCGCGATACGGATTCACCGGTGGCGCCCGGAGCCCCTCGCATTCCCGGCGGCTTCATGGAGCCCCCGGTCCCACCCACGCGAGAGGATGGTGGAGACCGGGGCGATTTCGCTCAACTCTTTTCCAGCACGATATCCCGGGTCTCACGGTAATCCCCGCACCGGAAACGGCAGGTGTATTTCCCGGGGGCGAAAGCGCCGATGTCCCACGAGGCCAGATGTACGCCGCTGTCCCGAATGGCCATGACCGGAATCGCCACCGTCTCCCCCTTCCCATCGAGAATTTCGAGCATGACATTTTCCTTTTCCGGAACGGAGTATTCGATGGGAATCCGGGGGTGGGAACCGGTCTGGCCGGCCCCGGTGAGCACCCGGATACCGGGACGGGCGGGCGGGACGGGTTTCACCTCGTCAACGGTGCGGTAATCGAATTCCTCGTCGCACAGGTGCCAGAAGGGTTCATTCCCGCCGTGGTGGTTCTTTTGCAGGTAAAAGGTTTTCAGGGGGGTACGGTCAAACCAGGCGAGGGGCTTCCGCACCGCCTGGCCGTCCTCCCAGTGGTAGACCGGGATGTTCAGGGGGTTCAGCACATTCAGCATTCCCCGCTCCATGGCGATGTGAAAAAGCCCGAAGTTCCCCGGCTCGTGGCCGCCCAGCCATTTTCCGACAATGTCCACCCGCAGGGGATCCTTCCCGAAAATCAGGACATTGGTCATGTAATCCCAGGCTTTTCCCCGAGGATTGTTCTCGTTCCCTTCCGGGTTGGGGCCGATGCTGAAGTCGCCGTCACGCCCATAGATGCCCTCGATGACACACAGGCCGAATTTCGTGGCCGAAACATTGTCCAGGGTCCGGTTCGACCAGATTTCCTGACAGACGGGATCATACTCGTCCCGGATGTCTTTCGAGGCGGTATCGGGATTGATCGGACGGTTCCAGCGGGGAATGACGTTGACATGCCGTTTGAAACCGCTCTCGAAATCCTTTTGCACGTTGGGATTGCGGTGCTCGGGGGGGAGAAACATGACACTCCGCAGCTTCCAGCAGAAAAGCTGGTAGCCGTTGCCGACCGCACCCTGCATGTTCTTGCAGCAGAGGGTGAGCCCCATTTCGTGGGCCTTGAACTTGGAAATGTTCAGGAAGAACGCTCCCGGCGCGTTGATCGGCCAGAGATAGGGAATCTTCCGGAAAACCCGCCCTTCGGGGACATCCACCCACTGGAGCTGGTCGTCGGCGATTGTAACCGGATTGCGTGACCAGGAGGGCAGTTCGTCCTGACGAATCGCGCCCACCCGTCCATGCATGTTCCGGAGGTCCGCTCCGGTACGGCGGGCGATGGGGTTATAGCC
>CAYRTQ010000213.1:0-8156 GCA_964426865.1 uncultured bacterium | reverse complement strand
TACCGGGCAGTCGTTGAGACTGAGAAATGCGCCGCCAGAGTGACCGCGAACGGTTGCCCATGCTTTCACTCGGATGGAAGCAGCCCGCTGAAGTCCAGCATCATGCTGAATCTCTGGGCTAATGCCGGTCGAAATGCGTTGCAGGGTCAAATCCACCGCTCCGCCCGTCGCATGCGTCGGCCACGTTCGAAAGTCATGAGGGTCGAATTTCGAGGGATCGGACCAGTAGCGCCCCACGAAACTTCGGCAGTTCTCTTCCGTGGGATCGTCCAGCCGTGCGCGTGCTCTTTCCATGAAGAAGTCCCAGAGACGCCGCTGAAGCTCAACCGGACGGTACGCATCGAAGATGAACAGGCGCAATCCATATCCCGTCAGGGAGGAATTCACCCGCGCCAGAGCCTCGGCCACCGACTTGCGGCACCATACCGATTCCAGCGCTCCCCGCATGGGCTGGAAATAGGGGGCGTTCCCCCCATCGGAGCGGGCATAGTAACTCTCCGCCGCCAGACCGTATTCCGCGACATCCACCAGCTTCTCCCGCGATAGCGGGTGATCGGCGCGTATGGGGATTTCATGATAATCGAACGAGGTCACCGGAGTGGTTACCGGGGGAAGGGGCCGCTCCCGCGGATCATCGGGGAGACAGCCGGTCGTATCGTCATGATTGCTTTCTCGCATGGAGTTCAATTCCGGGTATGAGTTCGATGATGCATGGGTTTCGCACGGGCCGGGACGCATTTCGCGTACCCATCCCCCGTAAATAGCACGCACGTTCCCTTCTTGTCAAGGGAAAAGCGGAGTTCGCGCGTGACATGGATTCCCGTTGCCGCGCAAACGGGAGAACCTCGCGGGAACCTGCCCTGCGACTCAGACAGGAATCACGGTACAAAACAAAGCCCGCCTGAACCGCTGATTCCGGAATATGCCTTTCCCGGCAGCACCGTACGCCGCTCATGGCACATCGGGCGGCAGCGCCGGGAAACATCCCGTTTTCGCCCGGAAGTATTTGACTTGCGCGGGAATTGAGACTAATTTATGAACCATGCATCCCACGATTCAATCACCATCCCCGGTCACATTCACTCCGCCTTTCCTGTTTAGGAGATTATGGTGAAAAAGATGATCCTGTGGCTTTTCCTGCTGTATGCCGTTTGCGCGCTTTCCGCCGATGCGGCGATATCCCCGTCCGGCCGTCTCCTCATCCCGTCCGGGCCCCAGGCCGAATGCCAGCGGCTGGACGGCAATCTTGAAAAGCTCTCCTGGAACACCTCGGGCGATCTGGTTTGGGAAGCGCCGGTGGGTGACCGTACCTTGTTCGCGTTTCCCCTTCCCCGGGGAGCGAAGTTCGCCGATTATGGTCTGGTGAAATTCGATGTCAAAATCGAGGGCGGCCCCGCCGATGTCATGGTATTTATCGAGGAGCCCGGCAAGATGCGGCGCATCTATCGGCCCATTGACATCGCTTCGCCCCGCGACGGCTGGTATACGATCCATCTCGATCTCAGCCAGCCGGAAATGAACGGGGCCGACGCCGTCCCCAGCGCCAACTGGGAAAGTTTCTTCCTGGCGGACAAACCCCGGATTGCATTCAATTTCTGGTCGGTCAAGTCCGGATATCCAGAGGAAGCCGCCACCCGTCAGATTTCCATCCGGAACGTCCGTCTCGTGAAACGGTATCTTGATGTCCGCTGGAACGGCTGCGATTATACCTCGAAAACCGGGCCGAACGGCGAGCTTGTTTTCACCTACCCCATCGTTGTGGCCAACCACGATTCCAAGACCCGTCGTGTTTCGGCCCGTCTCGAACACTGGAAGGGAAGGCTCGGCACGGGTACGGTTTCCCCGGTCTCGAAAGCCATTGCGCCCGGCGATTCCGCATCGTTCACCGCGACCCTTCGTCTGCCCGCCGACCGGGCCGGCACCCTCCCCGCGCTTTACTGTGAGTGGTTCCTGCCGGTATTCACCCTGGAAGGCGTTCCCGATTCGGAGGAAGGAATCCTCCGGTCCAGCGACCGGATCGATCTGCCGCTCATCATTATGCCGAAACAGCTCCAGAATCCGGTCATCCTGTTCGGGCCGGACGACATCCCCGATATTCTCAAACGATATCGGACCACGGATTGGGGAAAGCGCGAGGGCGACAGCTATATCCAGCAGGCGGACAAGATGCTCCAGGGCGATTTGAAAATCCCGGATGGTCCTTCATGGACGGGGGCGTACTATTATTGTCTCGAACATCGCACCCCGCTTGTATACGAGGGGCCGGGAAAGCATCGCTGCCCCATCGGCGGAGAATATCGTAAAACCGACTACATGAACGTCGATCTCGATCTGGATTACCGTACCAACCAGCATGCGGCGATGTTCACCGGGGCGAAGAATCTCGCGCTCGCCTGGTTCCTCACCAAGGACAAACGCTACAGCGAGGGGGCGCTCGTCATCCTGCGCCAGTACCGCGACAAGTATTTCACATGGCCCTGGCTCAATCTGGACGCCTCTCCCTCCACCATCGACAAAGGCCGCGTCCAGTTCGCAAAATACATGGAATCCATGTATATGCTCAATCTTACCGAAGCATACGACATTCTCAAGGGAACCGGCGGCGTCACACCCGAGGAAGGGCGTGATCTCGAAAAACGCCTCATCATCCCCATCTCCGTCGAGATGACCGATTACCGCATGAACCTGCAACACCGTCAGCAGGCCATCACCTCAAACGCTCTCGCCACCGGCCTGTGTTGCGGTCACGCCCCGCTGGTCGCCTTTGCGACCGCCGGAGACAAGAGCTACCTGAATATCCGGCGGTACCTGTCCACGGTCGACGGCGTCCCCAACGAGCATGGGTACAACAACGACATGCCGCGCCAGTTCTTCATGACCGGGATGCTCTATCGCGCGGGTATCGATACCTATGACACCACGCTCCAGCGGCTTCTCTGGGGCGCGCTCTGGTGGAGCGTTCCCTTCAATCCGAAACGGTACGGGGAAGCGTATCTGGATGCCTCGAAACACTATCCCGATCCGCTCTATCGTCAGCTCGCTTCCCGCAGCCTTCTGGAAGGCGAGGCTCCCCCGCTCAACGGCGCAAAGGTGGATTTCGGGAATCCGCCCTCGGTGAATTTTCCCAGTTCCGGCCTGAGCATTCTCCGCCGCCCCTGGGGAAACAGCGCCCTGGAAGCGGAATTCAAGTGGGGAATTCCGGACAACCGCGGGTCGTTCTCGGTGCTTTCGCTCGGCATGTCTTTCGGCGGATATACCTGCCAGAGCTATACCGGGCAGCTTTCCTGGGGTTCGACCGACCTCCACCAGTTGTGGCAGATACAATCCGCCTCGCACTCCACCATCGTGGTCGACAGAGCCAACCAGTCCGGCATGAAGGATTATTTCAAGGACCACTACATGCCGCATGCGTCCAGGCAGATCACGTTCGAGGACGGTCCCGACGCATCCTCCACGCTGACCTGCAATGACCGCATCTATCCCGGAGTGAATATCTGGCGCGCGGTCTGCGTGCTCGACGGCGCGTTCCTGACTCTCGACCTGCTGCGGTCGGACAAGGAACATACGTATGACTACTGGTTCCACGGCGTCCCCGACAAATCGAACGGTCTGGAGGGAATTCATCTCGACATGAAACCGAAGACGGAACCGCTCGGAAAGACCGACGGGTATGAAATGGTCAAGAATCTCTCCTCCGGAATCACCACGAAGGATATGGGCTGCGACTGGACCATCCCGGCAAAAGACGCCAAAGACGGGCTTCACCTCGCCATGCGGATTCTCAATGCAACCCCGCTCGAAGCGGTCCACGGATTCGAATACTCGCAACAGTACAAGGGACCGGAAAAAGAGTTTCTCATGCTGACCCGCAAGGCCAGTAACACGGATTTTGTCGTCCTGTTCGAGCCGAATTACGGGGCATCGAAACTGTCCACATATGAGCGGTTCGACGTGGTGAATGACAAGGGGGCCAAAGTCGGGAACGCGCTCGGCGTGCGGGTCGGTATTTCGGGGAAAACATACGAGGTGATTCTCAATCCCGATCAGGCCACGGTAAAATCGGTCAAGGGCGCGACCCGGAAAGCACTCTCCGCGGAGGTTCAGCGGTAAGCGGCGGCAAACACTCTGCATGATTCGAGAAACACACGCGTGCATGATACATCGAAGGCCTGTCCCCCGTTTTCGGAGGGCAGGCCTTTCGTTTATGTAAGGAATTGTCTGAACGGCAATACCGTTCATTGAACCACGAAAGACACGAAAATCACGAAATATCCCCCGGTGAAACACGCATTTTTCGTGTGTTTCGTGTGTTTCGTGGTTGAGGGCTTTTCGCTTTTCGGCTAAAATAAATCGTATTGGTCCTAACGGAAACAAACCCGGTATCGGGAACCGCCCTCGATCACTCTTCCGCTCGGGTCATTTCAAGGCAGAGCTGAGTACGGCGGGAAGGATTGCGGTCGAATTTCGAAGGCCGGGAAACCGTCCCGCACCGCCCGATGTTTCCGGAGATGTTCATCCTGTTCACCGTGGGAAATTCGGCGACCGAGGGGCAGCAGAACGCCATGCTGCTTTCCAGGAATCCATAGTTGCGAATGTCGATGAACATCGGATGTTTCGTACGGTCGGCCGTGTATGTCCCGGAAAAGGTAACCTTCTTGCCGTCAATCTCGTATATCAGGGTCATGGTCTTGTTCTCGCTGAAAACCAGCGTTGCGGCATACTCCTTCCTGAGGCCAGAATCCGCGACAACCGCTTTCCCGATCCACGTTCCGGTGATGTCCGGCGTTTTCCCCTTTCCGAAAACACTGCATCCGGCGAATAGAAGGAACAGCACAGCGGACAAAATCACATGTGTTTTTCTCATAAGAATCAACTCTCGATCGTGGTGAAACAGCATGCCATTCCGACACGCAGCGCATACCGCTTTCGTTGCATGCCGCCGCGGTTCCCTCAACTCGCCCCATGGGGAGCGTCCCCCGAGACGGGGTGAATCGCGGAGATGTCGCTGAGTGGAACAAAACCCTGCGCAGACAACCGCACGGTCATTATTTCCCCGGGTGGTCGATGGTTTGCCGGAGTACCCGGAGGAAATTGCCGCCCCAGATTTTCCGTATCTCTTCTTCGGTCAGGCCACGGCTCAGCATGGCGCGGGTGAGATTGACCAACTGCGATCCGTCCTTCAAGCCCGGCAGCTCAGCTCCCCCGTCGAAATCGGAGCCGATGCCCACCGTATCGATGCCGACCAGGTCCGCCACATACAAAATATGATCCACGACACGGTCGATGGTTTCTTTCCCGGGATCGGCATCCAGCAATCCCTTGAAAGGAATGATACCGATGACCCCGCCTTTTGCTGCGAGCGCCCTGAGCTGATCGTCGGTCAAATTGTATGTATGCGGGCAGAGCGCAAACGCATTCGTGTGGCTCGATATGGGCGGCTTCGTGGTTTGTTCGAGCACATCGTAGAATGTCCTGTCGTTGATATGGGATACATCAACGACAATACCCAGCGTGTTTTCCTCTTTCAGAACCTCCCGCCCGAATGCGGTCAGACCGGCCCCGTTCTTCCGCTCCGTCTCACGTTCCCGGGCGGTACAGGGCCGAAACAGGCTCGGAGCGCCCTGCAGGAATTCCGGGTCGCTCCCGCCCTCTCCGTGAGTGATACTCACCTCGCGTATTCCGAGGCGATACAGAACATGGAGGGTTTCAATCCTCCCCTCAAGCCATTTCGCGGGTCCCTCGATGGAAAAGATCACCCCGAGTTTTCCGGACTTCCCGGCGCGCACGGCATCCGCGGAGGAAAGCACCGGGGTGATATTCTCCGGATACCGATCGATGAGCCGCATTATCCGTTCGGTAGTGGTCCAGACATTGGCCACTTTCCCGTTTCCCACGATCATGAATGCGGCATACTGCTGCCCGTTCCCGGTCATGCGGGGAATGTCGGTCTGATAGGAGGGATCGCGGTTCATCCAGTTTATCGGGTTTTCGTTACGAGCCACCCGTTCAACCGGACCATCGTTATGGCCGTCGATGATGAGACACTTCCGGTGCACCTTCCAGGCCTGTTCCAACGTGACCCCGCTCTTCGCCTCCCGTTCCTTCGCGAATGCGGGCGCAATTCCGGAAGCTACGATTCCGGCAATTCCCATTGCCGCTGTTTTCTGAAAGAATTCACGCCGGGTTTCCATGATCACTCCTTGGGTGATGGTGCGGTCCGTGCGAAACAATGCGAGCGCCGATTATTCAAAACCAGCCGGATATGATCCCGTCCATGACATGATGTCATATCGCCTGTCGCGATGCATCGAATATACAGTCTTTTCACGGGCGGTGCAACCCTGTTGCATCGCCATCACGGCGCATGACTATACCCGGCCCGTGTGATGCGGCCATATTCCGGTGTGGGCAACAGTCAAGCCGCATTGCATAACCGCCCGCTCCGGAGGGTGTATTTATCTTTGATATTTATGATTTTGCGCTCATATCACGCAATGTGGCGGGTTTGACTCGCAGGGAGCGGCTGAGAAAACGACGAGTTTTACCGGGATAATAAAGAAACCCTTGCAAATACGGATTGCGGTGAATACATTGGAATATGGTTGGAATGGGTTGAATCGGTGTTATAACCACATGGGGTGCACGATGAAAAAGTTGTTGTTACTTTTCACGCTTGCATGTCTTTCAATCTCCACAACAATCTTTGCGGAAGGGGTATTCACCGGCTATCCTTCTTCCACCACCGCGCTCGCCTATGACGGCCAATATTTCTGGATCGGGCAGGAATACAAGGTGCTGAAATGGGACAAGAATGCGGGGGTTCTCGCGGAATACACGCCCAAAGACGGGCTGCCCGGCTCATGGATCAGGGAAATCTCCGTCGCCCCGGACAAGAAGACAGTCTGGGCGGCATCGGACAGCAGCGTCGCCAAGTTTGACGGATCTTCATGGCATACGTTTATCTTGCAAGAGGGTGCGCCATCCGGTTCTTTGGGAAATACCGCATTTGAACGTGATGGATCGATCTGGATTCTTACAAAAGATGGCAAGGGCGTCTTCCGGTATAACGGGAATACCTGGAAGCACTTTACCTCCGCCGATGGTCTGGCGAGCGATACCGTTTATGCGGTTGCTGTAGACTCCACAGGAGTAGTCTGGGTGGGAACGGATAATGGGGTGTCAACATATGATGGTACAACCTGGAAATCATACACCACCGCGGATGGGTTATCGGATAACTCCGTTGGTTATATTGTGGTGGACCAGAATAACGTGAAGTGGTTTGGGGCGTCAGGAACACATGATACAGGCGGAATCACTCGATTCGACGGCAAAACATGGACCACATACAGTATGGCAAATGGCAAGATCGATGCAAAATCGGTAGAAGAAATGGTAGTCGGTCCGGATAATACGTTGTGGGTATCTATGATGGATTTTCGATATGTTGAAAAGATCGCCGACGCCCAAAAGCCAGCAAACGGTAAATATTATTATTACCAGTATCTTTACAGATATGACGGGGAGAAATTTGTCCTCTCAAAAAGTGATGTAGCCTTTGGCGATATGCCAAGCATACATGTAATATATAAAGGACTTGTTTTTGACAAGAACGGTAAGCTTACCATCCTCTCAGAGATTACCACATTCACGCAGTATATATTGCGGAAAGATCAACTGTGCGACAGCGACAACACGATATGGTTCTTGGAGGGCTGGGGTGATTATTATTGGTTAGATCGATATGACGGAGAACGTCATATGCAGGCATTCGGGCCTCCAAGGAATATTTGCGCATTGGCGATTGGCTCGAATAACGAGCTTTGGGTGGGAGAGCATTCCGGCGGTCTCTGTGAATTTTTTAGTAATACATGGCGTGGCTCAACGTATGAGTTACTTCCGTTTCACCAACTCTACCTGGATATATTCAGTTTGGCCGCGAATGAAGAAAATACGGTTTGGGTCGGCGGAAGCTATGCCAAACTCGGCAATTTTCAGTGGGACAATCCTAAAATGGTCAATTCAGGATTATCCATGACGGAAGCGGTAACGACCCTGGCTTTTGACAAAACGAACACGCTTTGGATGGGCTTCAGCGGGTTTGGAAAGGGAGTCGTAGCCTACGACGGCTCCACCTGGACGCAATACACCGTTGC
>CAYRTQ010000212.1:0-8183 GCA_964426865.1 uncultured bacterium | reverse complement strand
CCTTTCACCTTTATGGTCAGTTCCATGACATCACCGCAAACCGGATTCCCCTGTTTCCCGATGCCGTCCGGGTCCTCGATTTTTCCGACATTTCTCGGATGCTCGAAATGATCCAAAACTTTTTCCGTATACATCTGATATGCCTCCATGGCAATATATGAAGTGTGTAGTATGAAATTAACGGCTTCCGTTCCAACTGCCCGATATACGGTGAATCACGATGCCTCGCTCCCGGAGGCGCACTGTCCCGCGATGCCCGCCGAAACCCCGCGGAGACGCGCCACGATGGGCGGGAGCGTCTCGAGAACATAATCCACGCCCTCATCGTTCGAACCCCAGCCCATGCTGAACCGGAGCGAACTGGTCGCGGTGCGCGGGTCGATTCCCATGGCCACCAGCACGTGCGAGGGTTCAACATCCCCCGCCGCACAGGCCGAGCCGGTGGAGAGAGCGATTCCCGCCATGTCCAGACTGTACAGCATCGCCTCGCCATCGACACCCGGGAAGGAAATGTTGGAGGTTCCGGGGAGACGTTCCGCTTTCCCGCCGTTGATGGTGATATTCCGTATGCGTTCGACTATCCCGCGTTCCAGACGGTCCCGGAGGGAGGAGAGCAGACGGGTTTCCTCGTCCATCTCGCTCACCGCCAGTTCCAGCGCCCGGGCGAGTCCCACCGCGCCCGCCACATTCTCCGTGCCGGGACGGATGCCATGCTCATGATGGCCGCCGTAGGTGAGCGGAGTAATGGCGATTCCGCGGCGGATGTAGAGCGCTCCGATCCCCTTTGGGGCGTTCAACTTGTGGGCGGACATGGAGAGCATGTCGATCCCGGTTTCCTTCACGTTCAGGGGAACTTTCCCGGTCGACTGCACGGCGTCGGTATGGAAGAGAGCGCCCGCGGCATGGGCAATCTCCGCCGCTTCCCGGATGGGCTGGATCACCCCGGTTTCATTGTTGGCGTGCATGACACTGACCAGAGCGGTTCCGGAGCCCACCGCCGCGCGGAGCTGATCCAGATCGATTCTCCCCTCGCGGTCAACTCCGGCGAAGACGACCTCATGGCCTTTTTCCCGGAGCATGGCGCCGGAGTTCATAATCGCGCTGTGCTCGATGGCGGTGGTGACCAATCCGCTCTTTTGCGCGGGAGCGGCGAGAATATGGCCGGTGAGCGCAATGTTGTCCGATTCGGTCCCGCAGCCGGTGAAATACAGCTCATCCGGTTCCGCTCCGATGAAGGATGCAATCTTTCCGCGGCTCTCCTCCAGCGCCGCACGGGCCTCGCGCCCGAACGAATGGAGGCTCGACGGGTTGCCGTAATACTCGGTCAGGTACGGCAGCATGGCTTCGACGACCTCCGGCCGCACCGGAGTCGTCGCGTTATGATCGAAATAGAATCGCTTTTTCATGGAATCTCCCGAAACAATGCCAAACCCGTCTGAAACGGGATTCGCGGGATCAAAGTATATATACGTAATCACAGACCGTTCTGCGGCGGCCCGAATCCGCGCGGCTCATTTATCCGCATCCCCGGAATCCCGGCCCGGGCATTCACGATTTATTTTTCTTCCGACTTCCGTATTCCGTCTTTCTCAACATTTCCCCACAAACGCGCCATCGGAATCCTGGGAGGCGAGATCGAGAAGGGTGATTGCATCGAACGCCTTCTCCACCTCGCGCCCGAGCCGACGGTATATGTTCGAGGTCACGCACCCGGAAACGCGAACGGTTTCCTCTTCGGAATCCTCCCGTTGCAGGCAGTCGCAGAGCGCAATGGGACCCTCGAGCGCGCGCACCGCGTCACCGATGGTGATCTCTCCGGGCGGACGGGAAAGCACATATCCGCCGTTCGTCCCCCTGCGGCTCTCCACGATGCCCGCCACCCGAAGCCGTGACAGCACCTGTTCGAGAAAGGGAACCGGGAGACCGTGACGCTCGGAAATTTCCCGTATGGGAACCGGCGCCTCGCCATAATTGCGGGCCAGTTCGTAGAGGGCCTTGATACCGTAAAGACCCCGATTTGACATTTTCAGCATACCATATCCTCCAGCGTTTCAAATCTGAGGATAATATATAATACCCGACATTTTTTGTCAAGTATAATCCCTACCAAATCAATAGAGTTTTTGAAATCCAGTTTCTGAGTGAAAAGGGTCAAAAAATGCAAAGCGATAAAGAGAAAACACGCACCCCATTTTCACCCGAAGGGAAACTCACCGGTCATTGACGGTTATTCTCCCGATGGAACACGATCCCGGTCCTTCCGCCGGGATAATCCCGTTATCATGCGATGCGACCTTGCCATGCCTCTGTCCTTTCACTGTCGCCAGACATTCAGACGTCTTTCAATTCACAAAAATAACGGTTGCCATAACCACTGTATTTGTATATCTATATCCATGTCGGATTCCGCCGTCGCGCGGTCGGCGGAAGCGCGTACGATCGCTTCGGGAATCACCGTCACATATTCTTGCCTTACCGAAAGGAGCGGTGAATCATGGACATCAGAGTGAAGATCCCGGCAGTGGTTTTCGGATTGCTCGTCCTTGGGTGCTCGGCCGATTCCGACATCAGGAACCTGGGCAGCAGCGACAACCTGATCCGTCAGAAAGCGGTCAGCCAGTTGGTGTCGAAGCAGTCGGACCCGGCGACGGTGAAAAAGGTGATGCGGGTTCTCCAGAGCAAGGATACCCGGGCGGTGCTTTCCGCCATCGAGGTCCTCGGAAGCATGAAAGACCCGGCCAATATCGGCGCTCTTTCCGGCATGGCGGAAAACCCCAACCCGCTGTTCCGGGCTGCAACCATGCGGGCGCTCGTGAATATCGGAGGCGATGAGGCGATTATTCTGGTGGTGCGGGCGATGGCGGATACGTCGGCGGATGTGCGCAGGGAAGCGGTTATGAGCCTGGGCGACCTGCACCCCCTGCCCCAGCTCACCATGGTATACAAAGCATTGGAGGACAAGACTCCGGCGGTGCGCGCGGCGGCGGTGTACGCCCTCTTCCAGTATGCGGAGCTGAAGAATGCGGGAATCAAGGCTTCGGACTTTCAGAGCGCGGTGCAGGACAGTTTCGACCGGGTGCGATATGTGGCGGTACAGGCGCTGGGCAAGGCCTATCCCGATAGCGTGATCGGTGAGGCGCTGCTTCTCGGCGCTCTGGAGGACCAGAACAACCAGGTCAAGATCGAGGCCATCGCCAGCCTTGCGAAATTGAAATGCATGAAATCGGTGCCGGTGATGAAAAAAATGCACGATTATGTGCCGTACGAGGTGCAGACGGCGATTACGGAGGCGGTAAAGACCATATCCGGGGAGGATTTCCCGAAATTGAAATGAGCGATACGGATTTCCCGGTCAATTCGGGAAAATTCGGGAAAATGGGCGATGATTGTCCGAGCCGGGATTCGCGGGATTGGGATTACCCTGATGAAAAATGGAGAACTGACCTCTGGAAGCGGGTTGAGGGAAAGTGGCAACTCCGGTCCGGAGAAGTCCCGGTTCATCCGGGCATCAAAAAAAACCGCGAAGGGCATCGAGGACGCGGGGGATCATCCTCCACATGGCCTCCATGCGCTTCACGGTTTTTTTTGCTATATCGAAACGGGGGTTCACCGCCCGAACAGTCCCGCCAACCCCGGAGACCCGATCAGCCGTTCCGCGATGGCGTTCAGAACTTCCGGACGATTGTAATACCCGTCATCCGCCCGGGTCCGGATGGTTTCAACCCGTTCCGTGCGTTCCGGAACGGATTCCGCCGCTCCGCCGGAGGGTTCGGTTCCCCCCGGAGAATTGATGATGCTCACCGCTACATTCTCCTGTATCTCCGGTTCATCGTATGCATTACGGGAGATACGCTCCGCCACCGCCCCGATCAACTCGTCCCGGACCGGAAATTCCGCGGAGACGGTATACCGGGCATCCACTCTTTCCACCGCGCTTCCCTCTCCGGATAGTTCCACCGTATCGGAAACCGCCGGACTCTCGACCGGAGCGGACCGCATCTGCTTCTTTTCCGCAACATTCCCGACAGCGCCGTCAATGGGCGGCAGTCCCTGGATTTTCATGGCCCTTCTCACCGTTATGTGTTCCCCGGCTCGCCCCATAGGCGCGCAGGGCGTTTTCCGTTCTCCCCATCTCCCGGATTTCCCGCCCGGTCTCATCCCGTACCCGCCGGATCACCGTTTGCGTTTCCTGCACCAGGCGCATGGTTTCTCCGAAGTTCCCCCGGAGTTCCTCGACCGTTCGATGCGCCTCGTTTTTCTCCCGCTCCCCGCAGCACGTTTCGACCGCATGGAACCGCGCGGCCATATCCCGCATCGCCTGCTCCATCATCCGGTTCTTTTCCTGAAAACGGGATTCCCGGTCCTCCGGAAAGGATGCATCCCGCTCGGCGTACTCGCGCTCCTCGCGCACCAGAACGCGTATCTCCTCCATAAGATCAGCCACGCGCCGTGCGGCTTCGACGAACGCCTCACATTCCCTCATAATTTCCCCCGGAGAGAGGCGCGGTACTGCGCGGGATTATTTCGGAAGACCTGATACTCCGGGCTGGCGAAAACCTGTTTCCAGGAATCCTCGAGTTCGAGGAGCGAATTACGGACCTCGGCGATGCGCTGCGTGTCGTTCTGCATGTGCGCGGTGTTCAGTTTCAGGAACAATCCCTGGTAGGCCCGGAAGAGAATCGGCCCCATTTCCCCGCTGTTGTCCATATCCAGGGAGGAGATGAGTTCGAGGATGACGTTCTTGGCTTTGGCGATATACTTTCCCGACTCGGCGGGGTCCGTCTCCCCGATCTCCAGAGACCGGTCCAGGAAACGCACCGCGCCGGCAAACATCATCAGGATGAGCTTGGATTGATCCAGTTCCCGGGCCTGCGCGTCACGGTATGCCTGGTATCCGTTCTTTGCATTCATATACATGGGTAATTCCATTTCTGCGGGTGACACGGATCGTGGGTTCTATAAATAATATCGGCGGGATGGGGAAAAAGTTAACGATAAATGGAAGGCCATTTTTACATTTTCACCGGTTTTCGGAAAAAAGGGGGTCCCTCGCGGTATTCCGTGGGTAAACGGGACTGATCGGTTTTCGCGTGAACCATTGATGAAGCCGGGCATGACAGTGGAGAAGGAATGTCCTGGCGTAAGAAAAGCATACGAGGCGAGAGGGCGCAGTCTTTTTTACCCCGCGAAAGCGCCGGTGCATCCGTCAATTGCGGCCAATGTCCGGTCATGGCGTCTACCCATGAAAAATCGCGGAGCGCCGAAAATGGATTACAGCGATGCCAGGCTGGCGGAGAGTTGCGACTGGGTGCTTTTGAGCATGGAGAGGGATTTTTCGAGCTGGCTGTATTTACGCACATACATCGCCCGGCGCTGATCCACCCGTTTCTGGGCCTCGGTGATGCTGTTGTCCACCGATTTGATCGACCGGCTGAACGAATCGATCTTGGTCTGAACGAATCCGTTGATCGAATCGGTGAGACGGTCGATCCCGCGATACAGGGAGTCGGCGATTCCGGATACCAGGGTCACCGTTCCCCTGGTCTTGGCGGGATCGGTCATGTCCTCGGGCTGGAGATTCACCCGCACGACCGCCCCCTGGGAACTGGCGTCGCTCGTCGCCGCGGTGAGCGACTGGCCGTCGCCGGTCCCCGCGACCCCGTTGATGGTTCCCGCCACATCCTTCCCGGCGTACCTGCCGTCGGAAATGCCGATCCCCTGCCCTCCGCCCACCGTAAAGGCATTGGATAGCCATAGGATGAGTGGGTGAGAACAAGACGGTTGTCCCCGGTGACCGAGGCGTCCACGGTCACCGCGTTGCGCCCGGTCTGCGCGGTGGAGAATTTTCCGAGATCGAGACCGGATACCGTGGAGGAGAGGGTGAGACTGAGTTTGCTCGCGCCCGGGGTCTTGTCCTGGATTTGAATGTTTCCCCCGGTGTCCAGGGAGGCGGAAATTTCGTTGTCGGCCGCCCGCTCGATGGCGGTGAGCACATCCTGGACGGTGTGGGAGTCCGGACCGTTCAGGACGATGCGGCGCTGGATGGAACGGCCGCTGTGGTCGGTCCCGGAGATGGTGATGGAATCGCCCTTGTTGACCGTCACCCCCTGGATATCCCCGATGGCGGTATTCTGGGCAGCCGCGTCGCCGCCGGAAGTCTTCAGCGCGGCGCCCGACTGGAGAATCTGCGTATATTTACGCGAGGCCTCGGCATTGATGGCGTTTGCGATATCCACGGTCGTGGCGCCCGCGGAATAATCCACGGACATGGCGCTGCCGAAATTGTCGGTGATGGCGAGGGTTCCGCCGGACGAAGCCCGGTCCATGGACGCGGAGGCGGTTGCCCCGGCCTTTTCCGCCGCCTGGGAAATCACCACCTCATAGGACCCCGGCTTCGTTTTTGTATTGCTGTAGACGAACGAGATATCGCTGTTGGTCGTGGAACGGTCGACCGCGAGAAGGTCGGCGACCCCCTCGACATCGTCTTTCAGCGCCTCATCCAGCTTTTCGGAGTCGATTTCCAGATGCCCGTCGGCGGTCGTCTCCACCCCGATCTGCAGGAGCTGGGTGAAAGGCATATCCTCGCCGGAGACTTTTCCCTGAAGAAGGCCCCTGATCTGGGTAAGCATGGAACGGGAGGTCGAATCCCCGGTCAGCGGACCGGAGGTCTTTTTCTCCTGGTCGTACTTGGAATTCTCGTCCACGAAATCCACCAGATCGTTGTAGGCCTGCACGAATTCCTCAATCTTCTTCTTGATCCCGTCGGTGTTCCGCTCCACGGTAACCACCAGTTCCGTTTCGGGATTTGCTTTCTTCAAGGTCAGGGAAACGCCTTCCAACGCATCGTTGATGACATTGCTGGATCGCGAGACGGTGATGTTGTTCACCAGGATTTGCGCATCGGCCCCTTCCGAAACCAGGCGTTCCCTTCCGGTCCGCACGGCGGACATGCTCCCAAAATCGAGAGCGCCGCCGAGATTGTTGTTCGCGGTGATTTTCACCGCGAGGGACGTCTCTCCGCCATTGGCGCTCTCGACCGTTATCTTCCCATCCTCCAGGCGAGCGGTGACATCCCCGTCGAAAGCGGTTTCGATCCCGGTGAGGATATCGGAGATTTTTGTCTGCTTCGTGATCTGGATGGTATGGGAAACCGCGACGCCGCTGTCATCCTTTCCCGACACGGTGATGGTTTCTCCCGCTTTCGCTCCCAGTTCGGTCAGGCTGGTGGAATCCGCCACTTCCCGTTCCGGGGAGAGCCGGGAGAGATCGCCGGTCTGGAATTTCGCCTTGACCCCCGAGGTTCCGCCGGTCAGGATTCCGAGCGTTTCGAGTACATTGCCGCTGTCGGTGAAATCTTCGGTGCCGGTGATGGAGAGACGGTAGGTGGTCGTCCCGGATTCGGTGGCGCTCTCCACCTCGGCGGAGACACCGTTGATACCGAGCGCGTTTATCTTGTCCCGAATGGAAGTGAGCGTGTCGGTGGCGAGATCCAGCGTAAGTTCTCCGGTACGAATTTTGACCGTTCCCCGTGTATCGCTGGAAACGCCCGCCATACTCCCGATGGTAGCCGACGGGGATCTGAATTCCGAGGAATACACCTTGCCGTCGGAGGATTCGCGAATGGTTTTGGAGCCGTCGGTCAGGCCGAGCGCACCGAGCACATCGTTCTTGCCCGCGTTGGCGAGCTGGAAGCCTTCCGCGCCTTGGGAATCGGCGGTCAGGATAAGCCGGCTGTCCGAGGACGATACTTTCAGGATCGTGGCGCGGACGCCCTGGTCGAGGGAATTGATGGCGTTGCTGATATCGGATAGGCTGTCGGTGGCGCGGATTCGCAGCCCCTTGCCATTGATCAGGATTTCCCCGGACACGCCCAACGAGGTGTCCGAAGCGGTGTAGGAATTGCCGGACAATGCCTTGGCCTGGGCCAGCGAAAGGATCTTGACGCTGTAGTTCCCCTCACGGGCCGAGGTCGTGGCACTGAGCGTCAATGCCTCCTCGTCGGACGAGGAGGCATTGAAGACACCGAACGCTGAAGAACTTTTGAGGTTGTTGGCCTTGTCCTTCAGCGCGAGGAGATCGGATTTTATGGTGGTATAGGTGTCCTTTTTCGTGTTCAGATCGGTCTTCTGTGTTTCCAGCCGTTTCAAGGGCTGGGAATCGACCTCAACAAGCTGTTCGATGAT
>CAYRTQ010000211.1:0-8277 GCA_964426865.1 uncultured bacterium | reverse complement strand
CCCGGTTCGTGATATCCTGAACGACATCTGGGAGATGGGCTACTCCCTGGTCGAGCCGTTCGAGCCGCCTCCCCGGGGAAATATGACCATCGCCGAAGCGCTGGCGTTCACCCGCGGAAGGGGCGTGGTGTTCGGCGGGGTGGACGAGGTCCTTTTCGACACAGGGAAACCGGACGATATCCGCCGCGCGGTGAACGGCTGCCTCGACGCTGCACGGGGGACCAACGCGCCCTACATTCTTTCCCAATCCGCCACACCCTTCCACGATCCGCTCACAGACGCCGCCAGGGAGAACATCCTGCTGTTCATGGAACTGGGAACGAGGGGATAAATATCCTCACGATCCCCGAAGAGGGGACATATACGCCATAAAAATCAGAAAAGAATAATAAACTAATAAAATAATCGACAGCAAACTATTACATGGTAAAATATGCGCCGAGTGTTTCCAGCCTGCCCGACCGGTTCGCATCGGAGCGGGATAATCGGACCGCATATCGTGGACGGAAAGAAGATGGCATATGAAATCCTGGATCAAACGGTTTCCCCGTGTTCTGGAGATACCGGGGGTACTCCTGCTCATCGGGGTCGCACTCTGGACGGTGAGCGCCTTTTACGGCGGGATTCGGAACACCAACGATTTCAGGCTCCAGGGAAATCCGGATATCCGGGCGGTTTCGGCCAACAGCGTTCAGTTTTCCGGAATCGCCTCCAACCGCTCCACCATCCCCCTGAAAGATATTTCGGTAACGGTGGACGCCTATGACGGAAGTGAACGTATTCTCGGGACGGGGATAGTTTTTCCGGAGTCCGGGGGCATTCTCGGTCCCGCGCAATCCTTCCGGTTCACGGTGCATGTCACGACGTCCACCGGATGCCGCGCGGTCCGGAAGTTCATGGTCATTCCTCATTCCAGCGAGGGAACCGGGAAACTCACCACCATATTCGTGCCCGCTCTATGAAAGGATGCCGATGAAATCCGGCGAACCATCATTTCGAATCCATGTTCTCGGCGCCTATCTGTACGGCGCGGCGCTGGTGATTGCCGGCTCCGCCGCCGTTTTCCGGTATCACGGCCTGAAAGTCATCGAACTGATACGGGAGTCCCACATCAGCTCGATGACACCGGTCAATCCCATGACCGGCTTTGTCGAGGCCGGAACCATCGGCCTTTTCCTCGCGGTCCTCGGCGCGGCGACGCTTCTCCTGACATTCCTGTCCCGTACTTTCCGTGGGGCGAGGACCTCCGATTTCGTCCTGATCGCGCTGGTGAACGTGTTCTCGGCGTTCTATTTCATGAACGCATATGTCTGCGACGACGCGTTCATCACGTTTCGGACGGTCGACAATTTCATCCACGGGTACGGGCTGCGCTGGAACACGCTCGAACGGGTCCAGACATTCACCAATCCCCTGTGGATGTTCGCGGTGAGCGTTCCCTATGGCGCGGTTTACGGGCTTCTTCCTCTCGATGATGTCACGAAGATGTATCATGTATCCATGTTCCTCTCCTATCTGGTCAGCCTCGCCGCTTTGTTGTATCTGGCTGCCCGTTTCATCCGGGAGAAACGCGGCGGGGCGCTCCTCGTTCTCCTTGGGTTCCTGTTCAGTTCGCGCGCTTTTGTCGAGTACACGTCTTCCGGGCTGGAAAATCCGCTCTCCTATCTCCTCATCGCGCTGTTCCATACCCGGTTCCTCAGCGACACCGATCACGCGAACCCCCGTCACCTCCTGTTTTATTTCCTCACCGCCTCGCTGGCGTTCGTGAATCGTATGGACTCCATTCTCCTCTACGCCGCGCCGGTGGCCTGGCTCTGTGCCGTCGGGTGGAAAGAGCACGGGCCGAAAATGATACGGATCGGCCTCACCGGATTCCTTCCGGCGTACGGCTGGGTTTTCTTCTCCCTGGTGTACTACGGGTTCCCATTCCCCAACTCCTATTACGCCAAACTGGGCGTGGGGTCCGCCGGGGTGGCGCTGAAACAGGGGGTGAATTTCCTTTTCTCCATTCTGGTCACCGATCCGGTGACCGTGGCCGTCCTCCTCGCGGCCCCGCTCGTCCCGGTGATCCGCCGGGATAGCCGTTTCCTCCTGGTCTCTGGGAGCATCGTCCTCTCGCTCGGATATATCGTTTCCACCGGCGGCGACTTCATGGGAGGGAGATTCGCTTCCGTTCCGTTCCTCGCCGCGGCCATCCTGCTGGCGTACTGCATTCCCCGGAGGAAGGTTGCCGTACCCGCCGTGGAGCTTCCGCCCCGTGGGAAGGGAAAACCGGAGAAGAATGCTTCCCGGACCGATCTCCGGTCGCGGTACGGTATCCCGGTCGCGACGGTCATCGTATTCGCGGCGTACAATGCGGCGGCTCCCCTGTCCCCGGTGAAGACTCCCTGGCAGGCCGGGTATTTCTCCGGTCACCCCGGGGGAGCGCAACTCTTCCATCTGCCGGATTCCCTGGAAAACATCTACCAGAATGTCGATTACTACTATTCTTCCAACCCGCTGTTCTACTCCCGGGGAGAATTTCCGTTCGGGAACGTCAAGTATCATAAAGTCAACAACTGCCTGCACTGCCGCTCCCTGCGGGAGGGTAGGGAACCCGCGCTCATCGAGGGGGGAGGGATCGTCGGTTTCTGCCGGGGGCCGCGCCATCAGCTCATCGATCCGCAGATCATCACCGATCCCCTTCTGGTCCGGCTTCCCAATCCCGATTTCAGCCGGGGATTCATTCCGGGGCATTTCACCAAACCGGCGCCCGCCGGGCTTCTGGAATCGCATGCACTGGGGCGGAACTGCATCCGTGATGCTGGGCTGCGGCCCTATTACGAGAGAATTCGCACGGTAACCCGGGGAAAACTGTTTACAAAAGAACGGATTATGAATATTTTTGAATTGAATTGTACCGGCGCCCGTAAATATGCCAAACCATACTCATGAACAGTTCCTTCCCGGGCCGGATCGATACGTTTCCCGCCCGGGATCGAGAATAACAGGGCTCTCCGCAGTCTGGTCTGGGTAAACGGTAACGTTGCGGTTTTCACCTGTCCTGGAAAAGCCCCCCGGGTATGGTATGGATTCCGGGGTAGTGGACCGCTGCTGTTCGAGCGACAGCGAGTTCAGCGGTCCCCGGAAGCCATGCCGTACACGGGGAGTCCTTGGCTTTTCCCGGACACGCCTTCTTTTGGTACTTTTCTTGGCGTTCAAGAAAAGTACAGAAACAGTGGGAGAGGAGCAGGCTTCATTTCCCCACGAAAGCGTATGTAACCGGCACATGCAGGCCATGTCCGGTCATGGCATCTACCCATAAAAAACTGCGAAACGCCAATAACAGCATTCGAGGTATCTCATCAAACGATATAAACTCATCATCTGCGGTGTTCTCAAGAAAGAAATCGACGCTCTCCGGGGGAGCATTCCCGCAGACGTGCAACTCGAAGAGGTCTGGCTGGAACAGGGGCTGCACCGCGATCCCGACCGTCTGAACGAACTGGTGAAACGCGAAATCGCCCTCGCCGGGGAGCGCAACGAACCGCTTGACGCCATCCTGCTCGGTTACGGCATCTGCTCCCACGGCACGGTGGGAGTTTCCAGCGACACATACCGCATCGTCGTTCCCCGCGCCCACGACTGCATCACGCTCTTTCTCGGATCGCGGGAACGCTACCTGGACGAGTTCTCGCGCGCTCCCGGAACCTACTGGTTCACTCCCGGATTCATCAGCGGGCGCATGCAGCCCGGCATGTCCGAGAAGTACGCCGGGGTGTACCGTCAGTTCGAGGAGAATTTCGAGGCGTACCGTGAGCGTTACGGCGACGAGGAGACGGCGAAGTATATCATCGACAACCAGGAGCAGGCCTGGATAAAGAACTACTCGCGGGGCGCGTACGTGGAAAGCGGGCTTCCCGGCGGCGACGCTCTCCGCCGCAAGGCGCGCAAGTTCTGCGAGGCCCGGTGCTGGAGATTCGAGGAAGTCCACGGCGATCTGGGGCTGGTGCTCGATCTCATTTCGGGCAAATGGGATCCGGAGCGGTTTCTGGTGCTGGAACCCGGGGAATCTCTGGCCATCGGCGGCATCGACGAGGTCATCACGGCCCGCGGCGGCAACCGCGGGGAAGAAATCCCTTTCGGCGACGATTATGAACGCCATTATCTCTTTGACGGCGATTACCGGGAGACGATCACGACGTCGGCGTTGCCCGAGGGGAGCGCCGATCTGGTGCTCGGCATCGACGCCGGAGGGACGTTCACCGACGCGGTGGCGGTATCGCTCCGGGAACGGCGGGTGCTCGCCGCGGGGAAAGCGCCGACCACCCATCACGATCTCGCCATCGGCATCCGCAACGCCCTCCTGACCCTTCCCGAACACTATCGCGAGTCCGCGGGCCGTCTCGCCATCTCCACCACGCTCGCCACCAACGCCATTGTGGAGGAGAAAGGCTCGCGGACCGGGCTGATCCTCATCGGGTATGACGAAGACGTGGCCGCCCGGGTGACCGTGGGATCCGGCGATCTCAAGCTCCGCGTTCCGGGAAAGCACGACATCTACGGTCTTGAGATCGAACCGCTGGATGAGGCCTCGCTCCTCGAAGCGGCCCGGACCCTGCGTGAAAAGGGCATGGAAGCGCTCGCGGTCTCCTCCTACATGGGGACGCGCAACCCGGAGCACGAAACCCGGGCCTGTGCCCTGCTGCGGGAGCGGTTCGATCTCCCGTTGGCGCTCGGGCACGAACTCACCGACGACATCGACTCCGTGCGGCGCGCCCACACCGTGCTCCTGAACGCCCGTCTCCTTCCGGTCATCACCGCGCTCATCGACTCCCTCCAGACGGTGGTATACGAACTCGGCATGCCCGCCGATGTCCGTCTGGTGACCACGGAGGGCGCGCTCATGAACACCCGCGAGGCGCGGGAGCGTCCGGTGCGCATGATACTCTCCGGTCCCGCGGCCTCGGTGGAGGGCGTGCGCTTTCTCACCGGAATTCCCTCCTGCTTTCTGGCGGATATGGGCGGCACCACCACCGACATCGCGGCCATCGAGAACGGCAGCGCCCGCCGCAGCGGACGCGGCGCCACGGTGGGCCGGTATCCCACTTCCGTCCAGGCCACGGATATCCGCACCCTCGGGCTTGGCGGGGACAGCGCGGTGCGATGGGAACACAACCGGGTGCAGGTCGGCCCGCGGCGGGCGGTCCCGGTGAGCGTGCTCGCCGAAAACCACCCCTCGATTCGTGGGCAGCTTGAGGATCTGCGGGGATTCAATGCCTCCGATTACGGTCTCGTGCAGCCCGGGACGCTCTATCTCCTGGTCCGCGAACCGGAGAGCCGTTCCGGTCTCACTGACCGTGAACAGCGCATTCTCGATGTTCTGGCGGGGGGTCCGGTTTCGGAAGTGGAACTCGCCCGCGCCCTTTCCTATCCCTACTATTCCCTCATCGGCGCGGAGCGTCTGGAAGAGCTGGGTCTCATCCGCCGGGGCGGACTGACTCCCACCGATCTCATGGCGCTCGAAGGCCGGGTGAACCGCTGGGACGCGGAAGCCGCCGGTCTCATGCTCGACCTCTTCCTGGATCGTTCCCGCCTCTCCCGTGAAGAATTCACCCGAAGGGTGTGGGCGGAGGTCCACCGTCTCGCCGCCGCCTCCGTGCTCACCGAGGCGATTTCCGGCAACGGCGACCGTACATTCCCCGGCTGTACCTTCTGCGAATCCACATTCGGGACCGACGGCCCGGTGGAGGTGAGCTACCGTCTGAAAAAACCGCTGGTCGGCATCGGCGCCCCGGCCCGTCTCATGCTCGACGGACTCGACGCCCATCTCCGTGCGGATACGGTCTTCCCGCAATGGGGCGAGGTGGCCAACGCGGTCGGCGCGGCTTCCAGCGCGGGCGGCCTGCATATCGATCTGCTCATTCTGCCCGACGGCAAGGGACGGTTTCTCCTCTACTCTCCCGAGGGCATGCAGCAGTTCCGCAAACTGAACGACGCCAAGAACGAAGCCATCCGTCTGGTTCGCGAAACCGCTCTTCAATACGCCCGTCGCATGGAGTACGAAACGTTCACGCTGGATATCCGGGTGAAAGACCGGAGCGCGCCTTCCGCATTCGCGGGGGAAATCTACATCGATACCGGAGTGGTGGGGAAGATGCGGTATTGAAAAGGCGTTGGGAAGAAATGTGCGTAAGCACGGGGGAATGACGCCCGTATTCCGGAATTCGTGAGATTGCCAATAAAAATACACCGCCAATTTTCATGTGATTGGCGGTGTATTTCTGTTTTGACAGCGAGACGTGTATTTGCATGTGCCCTGCTGCCGGTCCGATGCCATGATTTCGGCGAACTCTCGGAAATCAGATCACTGAAACCAGACATACGGGAAATTGACCGAAGGGCATCAAGCGAACGAAAATATCAGGGGGAATAGTAGTCCGACAAAACCCAGCCACAGGGCATAAAAAGGAAGAAGTCCTGTCTGCCATTTTTCCAATTGGGCGAAGGGTATTTTCCTCCTCATATACTGCACGTACAGAAGGGCCATTCCGAAAAGGTTGATGAAAACAAGCACATTCTCGCCCAGGGCGGCCAGTTTGTTGGGACTGACACCGAAGGAGCTGAGCCGGAAAACAATGGCGGAAAGCGCTATGGTGTCGATGATCAGGGCAATGCCGATGAGAAGAAGGTTGATCCAGTCGTAAACCTGCGGGCCGCTTGTTTCCTTTCTTGTCGAAATGATGTAGAACACTATCCCGAGAACCAGTATGAGCATGAAATCAAATTCGATGAGGAAAGTTCTTTCGAGAAAGGGGCTTTTCTGGAGCAACGCCATCGTCCCCAGGAAAACCAGCATCACACAGAGAAGCAGCGGGGCGAAAATCCTGGCCAGTATGGGAGCGAAATTCTCCACAACGTTTTTTTTCTGGTCAACGAGATAGGCGGCAATTACCGGCGATGCGACAGCCGCGGATAATCCGAAATTTTCCATGACAATTTTTTCGGCTTTGATGCCGATGGATTGGAAAAGAGTGATGGTCAGGCCGCTCATGACAAAAATGCCGCAAAGCAGGAGTGTCACATAGATAAAGATCTCACCGCTGAAGCGGAGAAAATCCATTCTCCGGGAAACATCTCTCCACTCGCTTCCGGTATACGCGATTCCGGTAAAAAACCAGAGAAACAGCGGAAGATGAAGTGAACTGAGAATCAGGGTGTGACTTTTTTCGGAAAATGGGTAGAGGTTGATGAGCAACAGGGAAAAGCTGAAGGCCAGAACGATTGACACCATCGCCGGAGCGGGAATCTGCCTTTTCTGGATAAAAAACGCAGTGATGAAAGGCAGGACAAAAAAGCTCAGGTTCTTGAGATAGAAGGGGGAATTTTCCTCCAGACCGATTCCAAAGAGCTTGGGCAATTCCATCAAAAGTCCCGCGGAAATTGCGAGGACAACAACAAAAATTAATTCCCGCGTTCTGTTTCTGCGGTCCTCGATGTCCACGGGGTCCGGGAAAAGCTTTTTCCAGAGATCGCGTGTATCGATCTTCCGAAATTCTTTGGCAAGCGAGGGAAGGTTTCCCATGCGGCGGACAGCGATGAGGAATGCCTCTTCCTCGGTGAGTCCTTTTTCCATCAGAGACGCGATTTCTTCCCTGAGGTGGTCCTCGAGTTCCTCGATTTCGGAATCACTGATACTCCCTGTACTGAGCCAATGGTTCCTCCATTCATCGATCCTCTTGTCAATGGTCATTGCATACCCTTCCCGTTCAACATGTTTCTTCCGACTGTATCCATGCGTCTTTTCCCCACGCCCTGTCCAGGGTTTTAATGACAAGTCTCCATTGTGATTTCATCTCTTCCAGATTATCACCACCTTCGCGGGTCAGAGAATAGTATTTGCGCTTTCTGCCCGTTTGGGACGTTTGCCAGTAGGAATTGATGAAACCCTGCTTTTCCAGACGGTGAAGAACCGGGTAAAGCATTCCATCGGTCCAGTTCATCTCTTCTTCAGAGAGATCCTTTACCCTTTTTATGATGGCATAGCCGTAACTGTCCCCTTCCTCGAGAATGGAAAGCACAAGGGGTGTCGCCGATGCCGCTACAAGGTCTTTATTTATATCCATAATCCTCCTATGCATAACACATCTATGTATAAGATATCGGCCCAGTTCTGTTTTGTCAAGGGTATTCTGATTGCGTGAGGCTCGGGCGTGGATCGAGTCCCATGTCTCGTACTATTCCTTTTTCAACTGGATAGTGTTTGGTTCCGACTGCCGGAAGCCCCCTTCCGGCCCT
>CAYRTQ010000210.1:0-8298 GCA_964426865.1 uncultured bacterium | reverse complement strand
GTGGCCGGTGAAGCGGGAGTGCCCTTCTTCAGCATGAGCGGCTCGGACTTCGTCGAAATGTTCGTCGGCGTGGGCGCCTCGCGGGTCCGCGACCTGTTCGAGCAGGGAAAAACCAACGCCCCCTGCATTATTTTCATCGACGAGATCGATGCGGTGGGCCGTCAGCGCGGCGCCGGGATCGGCGGCGGGCATGACGAGCGCGAGCAGACCCTGAACCAGCTCCTTGTGGAAATGGACGGCTTCGAGTCGAACGACGGGGTGATTCTGCTGGCCGCTACCAACCGTCCCGACGTGCTCGATCCCGCCCTTCTCCGTCCGGGAAGATTCGACCGTCAGATTGTGGTCGACTGGCCGGATGTGAAAGCCCGCGCGGAAATTCTCAAGGTCCACGGCCGTAAAATCCAGATGGATTCCCGGATCGACATGGACAGTATTGCCCGAGGGACGCCCGGTATGACCGGCGCCGATCTCGCCAACGTGGTGAACGAGGCCGCGCTTCTCGCCGCCCGGCTGAATCGCAAGCGTGTCACCATGGCCGATTTCGAGGAAGCCAAGGACAAGGTCATGATGGGCGCCGCCCGGAAGACCCTGGTGATCACCGAGGACGAAAAACGGCTCACCGCCTATCATGAGGCGGGACACGTGCTGGTCTCCAAGTTCATTCCCGGAGCCGATCCAGTGCACAAGGTGTCCATCGTGGCCCGGGGACGCGCGCTCGGTCTCACACACTTCCTGCCCCAGGACGAGCGTCACAACTGGTCGCTCAACTTCTGCATGGGCAAGCTGGCGGTGCTTCTGGGAGGCCGCGCCGCGGAAATGATCACGTTCGGGGATGTCACCAACGGTTCCTCCAACGATATCGAGCGCGCGACCGGCATGGCCCGCAAGATGGTGTGTGAATGGGGCATGAGCAAACGGCTCGGCCCGCTGACCTTCGGCAAGAAGGAATCGGAAATTTTCCTCGGCCGCGAGATCGCGACCCACAAGGATTATTCCGAACAGACCGCCATCGCCATCGACCAGGAAGTCCGCAAGTATGTGGAGACCGCCCAACAGCAGGCCGAATCCATCATCCTGGAGCACACTGAACGGCTTGAAGCCCTCACCGCCGAACTCCTCAAGAAAGAGGTGTTGTCCGGCGAGGAGATAGACGCCATTCTGAACGTCGAATTCTCCGGCAGAAGAGTGCAGTCCCCGAAACCGGCTCCCGATCTCGCGTCGAGAAACGCGCCGCGACAGGGTTCCGATTCCTCGCGGCGGGGCAACCGTCAGCCGCAGCAACCCCAGGCGGAGCGCGTCCAGCGGAATGCACCGAAAGCCGCGGCCCCGGTGGTTGATACGGTGGTCCCGGTGGCCAAGGATGAACCCGTGCCGGAACTGGAAGTCGAATCCCCGGAGAAGGTGGAAACGGATGAGGTGATGGTGACCGGTGAGGCCGCTCCTTCCCGCAGTTCGAGACGGAGGAGAGGTTCCCGTTCCCGTGGCCGCAAGCAGGGTCAGGGCGAGAGAACCGGTGAGGCGAAAGATGCGGGCGCGGGTGAGAACGCCCCGTCCGCCATTCCGGACGCCTCCGCCGAACCGCAGGCCAAATCCCGCCGTAGGGAGTCCGGAAAAGCTTCGCAAGCCGAGGATAAGACATCCGAGGACCGGGTTGAGAAGGCGTCGTCGTCCTCCTCAGAATCGGAGAACGACGACAAGAAGCCCAAGGACGGTGGTTCTCCGGACAAACGGAAAGGTTCGGTGTTCCGCTCCCGTCGGACCCGTATGATAAGTCTCAAAACCGGCGGGCGTCGCCGGGTGATCCAGAAGGCTCCCGCGCAGAAGATCCGCGAGATCAACTGACGCTTTCTTCGAAAGTTGGATGACAACAGCGGCAGGGGGCCCGTTCAACGGGCCTCTGCCGTTCATTTTATGGGGTCGAGCGGCGCGTTGCAGCGCCGGAGGCGAGGTCTTGGGCATGGATTGTGATAAAATACGACGGGGTGTGGCGCTGATTCTGGAAGGAATCGGCGAGGACCCCGCGAGAGAAGGTATCCGGGAAACTCCGGACCGGGTGGCGGAATTCTATACCGAGTTCTTTTCCGGCATGAACCGCGATCCCCGCGAGGAACTGCGGGTTTTCACCACGGCGAACCAGGATGAGATGATTATCCTCCGGGATATCGCGTTCACCTCCATGTGCGAACATCACCTCCTCCCGTTCTTCGGGAAGGCGCACATCGCGTATGTCCCCGATTCCAACAAGATCGTGGGATTCTCCTCGCTGGCCCGGGTGGTGGATATCATGGCCCGTCGGCCTCAGCTCCAGGAGCGCATGACCACCAATATCGCCGATTACATCATCGAGGCCATCCGTCCCAAGGGGTTGATGGTGGTGATCGAGGCGGAGCACATGTGCATGACCATCCGCGGGGTGAAGAAGGCCGGCTCGCGGGTGCTGACCTCCGCCATACGTGGCATCATGCGCACCGCGCCCTCCCGCGCCGAGGCGTACAGCATGATCATGCGGGAACGGTGAAGAAATACCGTGGAGGAAAAAATGCGGCGATACGCATGGTATTCATTTCCCGGGGTGATCGCATCGACCGCGACCGGTTGAGAATCGTCTGAATCGCCCCCCCGTTGGTAGATGCGGTAACAAGCGTGCGGGAACGAATCCCGTCGCCCCGCGCCCCTTTCCGGCCATCCGGGCCGACTTCCGCGGGAAACGTTTTGGGCACGGAAAATTTCCCCCTATTGGGGGTAAACGCAGTTCCCGTGTAGCGGCAAGGGATCGATGGACAGGGGATCGGAGTGTCGGGGTGAAGCGCCGGTTGCTCCGGAGAAAGTCTGTATCAATACCTCGGGCGCTCACACAATTCAGCGAAGAACCATGAAAAAGCTTCCCCTCTCCTCATGCGGATAGATTATTTTCAGGATGATCCCATACTCCCCGGATCACGGTTCAGACAGTTTCCCTTCTGGAGATTCTTTGGAATTCGAAATCGGCGGCAGAATATATGATGGGAAGCGTCCCCTGCTCATGGGAATTCTCAATGTCACTCCGGACTCGTTTTCCGATGGCGGAAAGTATTATGACCGTGAGCGGGCGGTGACCCATGGGTTGGAACTCGCCGGAGAAGGGGCGGATATTCTCGACATCGGGGGGGAATCCACCCGTCCCGGTTCGGAACCGGTGAGCGAGGATGAGGAACTGGCGAGGGTGATTCCGGTTGTGGAGGAACTGGCCCGACGGATTTCCATCCCCATTTCGGTGGATACCACGAGGGCGGAGGTGGCCCGTCAGGCCCTGTCTGTCGGCGCGGCGATGATCAACGACATTTCCGCGCTGAACCACGACCCGCGGATGGCGGAGGTGGTTGCGTCCTCGGGCTGTTCGACGGCGCTCCAGCACATGGCCGGGAATCCCCGCACCATGCAGGATGCGCCCCGGTACGTCGATGTGGTCGCCGAGGTGCTGGAATATCTGCGGGAGCGGGTTTCCTTCGCGGCGGGCATGGGAATCCCGCGCCGTAAAATCCTGGTCGATCCGGGGATCGGGTTCGGGAAAACGCTGGAGCACAATCTCGATCTCATCCGGAACGTGAGCCGCTTCCACGAGACCGGATGCCCGGTCTTGATCGGTGCTTCCCGCAAGGGGATGATCGGGAAAATCACCGGCGCCCCGGTGGAGGATCGGGACTGGGGTACAGCGGCCATCACCTCCTGGTGCGTTTGGCGGGGAGTGGAGGTCCAGCGGGTGCACGCGGTGAAAGCCATGCGCCAGGTGTGCGACGTGGCGGTGGCAATTCGGTAACAGGCGGGATTTCACCATGGAATTGTTCAAACTCAGCTTTATTCCCATACGGCTCATCGATGTCCTCGATATCGGGATCGTGTCCGTGATCTTCTATCTGGTGTACCTGAGGATCAAGGATACCCGTGCCATGCAGCTCATTTTCGGGCTCATGATCCTCCTCGTAGCGGCGATTATCGCGGGCTGGCTGAAATTCAACGCCCTGAACGCGGTTATCAATTTCTTCGGAAGCGTCTGGCTTGTCGGGATTGTGGTGATTCTCGCCCCGGAGCTCCGCCGTCTTCTCATCCACATCGGCCAGTGGCGGGTGGCCAACCTGTTCTATCGCCCCGCCGAGCATCAGTCCATCGAGGAAGTGGTGACCGCCGCCCGAATTCTCTCCGAAAAGCAGTATGGCGCTCTCATGGTGATCACCCGTGATTCCCAGCTCGGAACGATCGTGGATACCGGAACTCCGATGAACGCGGATGTCACCTACCAGCTCCTTTCTACCATTTTCGTTCCCGGATCGCCGCTCCACGATCTGGCGGTAGTGATCCGCGACGACCGTATCGTTGCCGCCAACTGCCTGCTGCCCCTCTCCGAATCACGGAGCATCGACCGGGCGTTGGGGTCCCGTCACCGCGCCGCTCTCGGGGTTACCGAGGAGACCGATGCGGTGGTGGTCGTGGTGAGCGAGGAGACGCGCCAGATATCGCTGGCCATCGATGGCAAGCTCATTCGAAATCTCTCCCCTTCCGAACTCCGGAACAACCTTTTCTCCATTCTGAGCAGGAACTGACCGTGACCATCATCGAGAACGCTCCGGCCAAGATCAACCTCGGTCTCAAAATTCTCGGGAAACGCTGGGACGGCTTTCACGACATTCTCTCCATCTTCCAGACCGTGGATCTTTGCGATGAACTCGTCCTGTCCGATTCCCGGCGTCCCGGACTCGATTGCGGCGCTTCCGACATTCCCGACGGTCCGGAAAATCTGGTGCTCCGGGCGGAGCGCTGTTTCCGTGAGGGGCGGGACGGGGCTTCTCCGCTGCATTTTACCCTGCGGAAACGCATTCCCGTGGGCGCCGGTCTGGGCGGGGGATCTTCGGACGCCGCCGCCGCATTGCGCGGGCTTGCCCGCTTCCACGGCACGGAAGGGGCTCCGGAGAATTTTCTTCCGGTCTGCGCCGCGAAACTGGGATCGGATGTCCCCTTTCTGCTGAAAGGCGGAACGGCGGTGGTGAGCGGCAGGGGTGAGCGGGTGGTGAACGTGGAGTGGCCGTTCGATTTCACCTATGTGCTGGTCTATCCCGGATTCGGGGTATCCACCGCCTGGGCGTATGGACAGGTGCGGGAATACTCCGGAGATGGGGGGGCGTATGGTGGGATGGTGCGCGATCTGGAGGCGGGAACGCTGAGCGGGGAAGCTCTCCTCGACGCCCTCTCCAACGATTTCGAGAAGGTGGTGTTCCCCGAATACCCGGTGTTGGAGGAAATACGCTCCCTGCTCCGGGAGCATGGGGCCGATGCCGCGCTTCTCACCGGCAGCGGCTCGACCATGCTCGGGGTCTTTACCGACGAGGACGCAGCCGAGGCCTGCGCCGGGAGTCTTCGTGGTGGAGATTTCAGCGTGTTCATGGCCAGGAAGACGAGCGGCTGCGGATGAAAATGCGGCTGTTAAGAAATCATGAGAAAATCATAGCAAAAAGGCGCTTAAAGATGAGCGCCTTTTTTGCTATGAAATGGGCATCAATATGTTCTACTTGAGCAGAAGCATTTTGCCGGTCTTCATCAGTTCCGCCGATTCAAACCGGTAGAAATACACGCCGGAAGCGTATTTCGAGCCGTCGAATTTCACCGCATGCACTCCCGCGCTCACCGGGCCGTCCACCAGTGTGGCGACCTTCTGTCCGTTGATGGAATAGATGGAGAGCTTGACCGCTGATGGGGACGTGATGGAATAGGTGATGGTGGTTACCGGATTGGCGGGATTGGGAGTGATCGATACGCTCTCCGTTTCCACTGTCGGCTTGGGCTGTTCCGGATTACGGTCGAAGTTCTCCGCAACACCCTTGAACCGATCCGTATATTGCCAGGGCAGGTAATCCATTCCCGCAGTCCGGTACGCGATATACAGGCATTCCTGACCGGGGTTGACAGCGGCGGCCTTATCTGCGAATTCTTTTGCTTTCGCTTTGTTGTTGAGATACATGCCGTAGAGCGTCGCCACGCGGGTCAGCATCTCCACTTCCATGGAAGTCCCAGTGTATTGGGCGGCTTTGGCGGTGAATGCGTCTATTGCCTGGGAATACTTGCCTTCTTTCACCGAGACTTCGCAGAGAAGGTAATTCAGCACCGCCTTGTAATTGGATTTTGCCGATATGAGTTCCGAGTTGATAACGGAACGCGCCTCGCTGTAATCGATCACCTTGGTTTCCTGACAACGCATCGCCGAATCATGGAGAATGGATTTTATTGCTCCAAGACGCACTATGGAATCGCTATTCATAGCAAGAATATTCTGGTAGATTGTGATGGCGGCATTCCAATCGCCGCTATCTTCCTCATCTTTCGCCGTTGCAGCAAAAGTTGAGGTTGTCACAGCGGGTTTAGGAGCGCCATTACTACAAGGACTTGTATATGTATGATCAGTATCGGTATAAGTAACCCGATTCGGCGCATAAAAATTCTGTGAAGGAGACCAATAATTGTAACCTGCCGGGATAAAATAGGCCGAAGGATTGTTGATCATATACCCCGAACCGGAATAGATATTATTATGGCCGAAAAGATTGCCGAATCCGTCACCGACGAATCCATCCATATTCAGATATGCATAAAGACTGATATAGATGTTGTCCACCACAGTTGTGCTGTTACCCAAATTGCTGTTTTTCAATTTTGCCCAGGCCGAGGAATCCAGATACAGCCCCGTTTTTGACCCGTTGATGGTAACCTTTTCCAAAAATGGGTTGGCGCTCGAACCGGCAATTTGAATCCCTTTGGAAGAATACGGATATGGATAATTATTGTCGAGAAATTTCAAATACGTGATACTTGGGCTGGCATTATAGATGTATAACCCGCTGTCTCTGCAATTTTGGATAACACTGCTGTAAGCGCTCGGATTACCGTTTGCGATAGCATTCGCAGATTCTGTAAATATCCCCGTTTTGGCATACTCGATGACATCGTTGTATCCAAAAGTGAAATGACCGCCGGATTGAACCGTTATCCCCGTCCAGAATCCGGAACTGCCCAATCGAGTAAATGTTGACGAAATTCCCAAGGCCAAGGTTTGGCCGGAACCAATCGTAATGGAATGGGATGTCAGCCCGACATCGGGTTCCACGTATACCGTTCTATAACTTGGAATAGTTACGGATGAAACGGAAAGTCCGACATTATCATTGACATATACCGCTTCACCCGTTGTCCATGGCACATGTTCGGTATCTGAAAAGTCGTAAAACGATGAAACGACACCCGGGAATATCTTGGCGGCTTTTTTTATGTTTAAATTACCCGAACTAAAGTATTGTTCATTAAATGTGTCATGGAGAGATACCGTATATGCTTCTTCGCACCACCGATCGGTACTCGATTCGAAATTGGCTGTACTAATTCTGAAGAATCCTCCGCCAAGATAATTGTTTGGCGTTTCCAGGCTCCCCATGCACAGCAGATAGTTTAAATCGGCATTATATTGCAAGGCTACAACATAGTGAAAGCCGTCCGTACCAGCTCCACTGTGCGTCACAATTGCGCCTGTATATCCCTGGGCACAGATTGTACTGCTTGTTTGTCCAACATAATTTTTAATTTTGATTATGACAGGGGCATAGGTCAATGCTGTCTGGAGCGTGGAAAGACTGGCATATTCAAGTTGCGTCCATAACTGATGATAGCCTGTTATTCTGAAGTTCGCGTACGTATAGTTTGGGAATGTGTCGGGGTCGGCGGTCGCTTTTGGCCTGAATCCTGCACCTTGGGCACTACTTCCGGCATTTCCAAAGACAGCTGATATTGTTCCGGTGGGAAAACTATCCTCATCGAGATCGACTTTGTGGTCTCCAAGCTGATACCAATAGTTGTACATGATCTCGACACAGAATGATGTGGAAAATTTTGGACAATAATTCCCATCACCCCCCGCCGGTTGCGTATCCGGTTTTGTGGCGTAGGGATACCACGAGTCCACCGCCCCCGACGACCAGCCAGCCGAAAACAGGAACAGCACGAACAGGCAAAGCATGCTTCTTTTCATGGCAAACCTCCCTTGTTTGGTGATGATTCCCACGCGATTACAGCTTGCTTTGTATCTGATGCAGAGTGTCCGAAAATGGACAGTCGGTGTCCGGAATCGGACACTTTCTGTAGGCAAGAATGAGGCGGGTAAAAGAGAATCTATTGTACTGCAATCATATATGTATATAGGCATGCATCTTGCATACAATATTCACGGCGGGGATAGAGTCCGTAAATTTCTGTAAAAAGGGATTGTAAAAAAGGCGAGCCTGC
>CAYRTQ010000209.1:0-8300 GCA_964426865.1 uncultured bacterium | reverse complement strand
GGGGGCATCGACCGCACCGCGTTTCCCCACAAATAAAACGTGAGGAGCAAGAAATTCCGTCGGGGGGGAGGTGATGACATGGAACTGCTCGATGTGGTGCGACTGGGGACTCCGGGACTTGTCCTGGGAATGCTCCTGTTTCTGGAGCGAATCAATACCAAGGTGAACGTCATCCAGGAGGACATCCGCGAAATCAAGAACGGGATCACCTGGCAGGGCGCCTGCAACGCGCGTCATGAGGAAATCAATCGCCGGTTCGAACTGCTGGGGGGGAAATAGAAATCGGAATCCGGAAGAAAAGAGAGGCCGGAGAGCTTCTCCGGGAGAGATAACATTTCAAAAAAAGGAGGGGAGTCATGAAAAGAACGATGGTGATGGCCGCGATGGCGGCGGGATTGGGCGTGCTCGCCGCGACGGCGGAAGCGGGTATCTCCGGAATCGCGGGCAAGGCGGTCTCTTTCCTCACCGGCGAGGTGGTCGCCCTGCTGGTCTCCGCGGCGGTGGCGGTGATGGCGGGCGCGTTCGGCGTCATGTTCGTACGGGTGGCGCGGACCTTCCGCGAGGCGGGAGAATTCCTGACCGTGCTGGGCTGCGCGCTCGACGACCGCCGTATCACCCGCGAGGAACTGGCGGGAATCGTCCGTGAGGGGAAGGAAGTGTTCTCGGTGTGGAAGTAGAAGAGAAGAAGAGGCCCCGCCCGGAGAGGACGCGGGGCCTCTTTTTACCGGGGAGAATGTTTTGGGGAATTCATTGCGGTATATGAAAATATAGCAAACAATGGCCTTGAACGTCCGGGACCTCACGAATGATATATTTCCGTAAAAAAAGTGTACCTGTCTACCACCCGGCCTTCCGCAAAAGGAAAGGTGGTGTACTCTCCGCCGCCGTGGACCCTCACCCGGCCTGCGGCCACCCTCCCCCCCGCGAAAAGACGCGCGGGCGAGAGGGCAGGCTGTTGCGGCGGTCGCAGAGTCTTCGACTTCTTCTGGACAACATGGTAGACAGTTACAAAAAAGGCGGCTTTTATGACCATCGGGGAAAATAGCAATGTACAGCAGATTGCCTGCTTTTGTCCTCGGCTTCAATGGCTGTGACAAGTCGGTCCGCTTTCTCCCTTACAGAGCCGCATCATCGGCTGTACGCTTCCCCCGTGTCCTGCGGTTCAATCTTTTTGCCGTTCCACCTTCGGATGTCGGTGGATCACGCAATATTTCGATTGCAATATCCCCGTATCATCCCGTATACTTGCGGCTGAACCCCCCGTTGAATAAACCCCATCCATATCACGCACGCCTGTAAAAGGAGCGGTTATGCCCCTTCGAGCCTCTATTCTGTTCCGTATCTGTGCGATTGGAGCGTTTCTGGCCGCAGTTCTTGTTCTTTGCACCTGTTCCAAAAGCAACCCGACCGGCCCCGGCGGCGACGGCAACACTATCACTGTAAAAATTCTGGAAACGGCGAAACAGAAAATCGAACCTTCCGGGGGAGCGGTCACCCTTAAAAGCGGGGCGTCCGTAGTCATTCCCGCCGGGGCGCTCACGACCGCGGGGGAGGTGACGGTAAACAGTGTCGACCCCTCCGGCTACTTCGATGGGAGCGGCGACATTCAGCGGGTGGTGCTTTCCTGCGCCGCGCCGGTTTCGCAATTCGCGAAGGAGGTGGAGATACGGATTCCCCTGCCTTCCGGAATGACCGGGTCGGATTCGACCCGGGCGCTCGCCGGGCAGCTCGACGAGACAACCGGCGCGGTTACCGCTGTACGGTGTTCCATTCGCATGATCGAGAGCAAACCCATGCTGGTCATACCGGTCACCCATTTTTCCGATTGGGTTGCCGAATGGTTCACCGGACCCACTCCGCCATCCAGCATGCTCCTGGACATTCCCTATTATGGCCAGGGGTCTTCCCAGTTTTGCTGGGCCGCCAGCGTCCAGATGGTCACCCAGGCCGCGTCCTTCGACGAGGATCACGAAATATGGGACATTATCGGGAGAATGGGAGTGGATGAGGGCGGCATCACCGATTTTGCCTTCCGGACGAACTCCACGCTGGCGGATGTGGTGAAGGAGCGCTCGGGAGTCCGTCCGGAGCGCATGCTGTGGGATTATGTGAACGCCAATCAGTGCCTGGACTACCTCCGCCGTCAAATCGGGAACGGCGGACATCCCGTGGCGTTGTTCAACGGTCCCGCCAATCACGCGGTGGTAGTGGTGGGATATGACGGTGCCGATCTTCTGATACACGACCCGGCGAGCACCACGAATACAAGCATCGGATATACCGTGATGCCCTGGCAGTCCATCGTGAGCCGGATGGGACTCCGCGACAAGCTGGTCACCCTGGCTATCCCGTCTTCCGGGCTCGATTCGGATCGCCCGCAGGTTACGGTAAACATCATGAACGGCGCGTTCGAGATGCTCAAACCCAAGGTGGGGGCGGACGATGTATCCCAATTGTTCCGGTTCGGATGGGATCACCGTACAGCCGAGGGATATGCGTTTCTCAACGCCGCCGGAAACGCTCCCGTGAAATCGCTCCCCGGCCATACCAAGGAACTGAAGCAGGCGGGCGACATCGAAATTGTCAATTCCTCCCGCACGGACAGCCGCGCCGTGAGCGTTTGGGTGGATATTTCCAGCATCGGCGCGGGATCCTCCCATTTTTCCTGCCAGAAGTCGATCACCGTGGGGCCCAACGGCGCCGGACTTTTCAAGATGAACACGGTGCCGGTGGATTCCTTCCGGTATAACGCGCAGAAGCCGGTCGAGTACCGTCTTTCGGTTTCCGCGCTGGTGAATTCCGAAAAAGTCGATGCCGCGGCGATCACGTTCACCCTCGAACCGGAAGAGATCACCCTTTCATCGCTCAGCCCGAACACCGGAGCGGTCGGAAGCGTGGTGACCCTGACAGGGACCGGATTCGGGACCTGCCGGAGCCGGAGCTTCGTGAGTTTCAACGGGGTCAAGGCGAAGGATATCGTTTCCTGGAAAGACACCGAAATCAAGGTGAAAGTCCCCGCGGGCGCGGCTACGGGCAATGTGACGGTCACCCGCGACGAGATGGTGTCGAACGGCATGAAGTTCACCGTATCGACCGATCAAAGGATGGGCGACACGTATGTCTACACGGATTACCTCATCCGGGCGACCACAACCTGGGAAGTGACCGGGACCGGACTCTGGACTGATTACGGCTCCTACTCCTTTTTCGTGTATCCCCGGTATGACATGATACTGAACGCGAAGGGGACCATGCGGGTCACCACCTCGGCGGGGCTGGTCAAAGAGGAAACGAAAACGGTGGGGGAGAACGGGGACTACACGATTATCACGTATCACCCCCCGGTGCTCCGGCCTCTGGGCGAGTACGTTTCCTACGGCGATTATACGCTCCTGACCCAGGGCGATTTCCCCAATACCTGTTCGCTGGACGATCAGACGTTTACCGCGGAATTCACTTTTTCCAAATGGGAACAGTACATATCGTTCGAAGCGGTCTATGACGTTCCGTACGATGTCCGTACCTATGACAAGAATGGCCTCCTCCTGTCCCAACAACTGGGCCAGGTGGACAAGAATCAGCCCCACATCGCCTGCCGGGTGGTCTGCATCGCCAGGGTCCCCCATACAGGGAAGGAGATTTTTTCACGGGGCCTTCCCTCCGCCGGGGTCGCGCGGTGACACAACGGCTGACAGGAAGATTCATTCAAGCGAAGGAACAGTTCCGCGAGACGAGTATTCGGCCCAGCGAGCCAAATGCTTGTCTGAACGCCTGAACCGGTGATGCGCATGATGCGAGTGATAAAGGACGATGAAAGGAATGCCTTCATCAGTCTTTCATCGGTTCGATCATTCGAATCACCGGTTCAGGCCGGTTTCGAGTACATGGCCGGGATTTCAGCTTTCAATCCCGGGAAACAGAAATCCCCTCTCCCGGAAACGATGGGAGAGGGGATTTTTTACATCGATGATCGGGGGACTGCGCGCTCCCCCGATCCTGCCGCGGGATGGTTTCTACAGCCGGGTGGCCTCGATGCCCACCAGGCTGAAGTATTTCCCGGCTTCGGCAGCCATCATCCCGATATCGCGCTTTGCATAGAAGTTGTCACAGGTCAGCCAGTCGGCCCATGCCTCCCTCACGCATTTCAGCTCGAAACAGGCATCGATGACCACTGAGGATTCCCGCGACCACAGTTCCCTCCACCAGGCACACGTATGGAAGTTGATGCCCTCCTGCCAGAAAGGCATCAGTTCTTCCGGGACTCCATCGGTGAACTCATTCTGAAGCCCGGCCATACCGATGAAAATCTTTCCGGACTTCTTGACAATGGGTTTCAGGTGTTTGGAAAGATACTCCTCGTCGCACGCGAAAAAATCGTAGGCTCCCACACTGGTCACCACATCGAAGTACTCATCGGCAAACGGCAGGTCATGCGCTTCCGCGTGGATGGGGATGATACGGTCCTCCAGGGAAAACGACTTGAACCGTTCATGATTTTCGGTGGCCCCGACCCAGAGATCGACCGCGAATACCGTGGCGTCGAACTTCTCCGCCAGGTACATCGAGGTCAGCCCTTTCCCGCATCCCAGATCCAGAATCCGAATCCCCTTGGGGAAACGGCAATTCCCGACCAACTCGTCGATAATCCGCAATGCGTTGGGACCCATCATATTTTCTTTGGCGAATTCCGATGTGAAAAATTCAGCGTCAAAAGATGACATGGTTGTTCTCCATTATTTGGAATGACTGCGTGAGTTCTTTCGTTGAACATGCCGTTCGACGTGCAGTCGATTCCAGTGTCCCATGCTGATGCAAACATCCTCCGTCATCCTTTCCCGAGCATACGCTCTCATGGTTGGTTCAACCGGGTTCCGTCCGGGAAATCCCGGACGCCCATTGCCTGACGCGCAGAAAAAATACCCGCGGGCGGTTCCGATTACAAGGGAAATTGTAACCGTCCCCTATATTGTCCAGAAAAAACCGAAGACTCCGCTGCGCTGTCAACCTGAAGATACAGGGTGCTTTGATTAGCTGGCTTCGACAAGCTCAGCCAGCGGCGGGCGCTGAGCCTGCGGATGTCACACCTTGAGCAAAATGCGCCGTTTCGTGGCCCAAACGGTAATCGCGCCGAGGAACACGGTGTAGAGTATCGCACGGGTGATCCCCACGGCGGTATTTTGCCCCAGGGTTTCATAGAAGGTCAACCCGGCGAGCCAGTAGATGAATATCCAGTACCGGGACATCTGGTAGAGGAAGAGGCAGTTTTGCCCGATGGTGCGTATGGGGTCGAGCGCCTTTTTCCACCACCCCTGTATGTCGATACACCAGTAGAGCAGCGCCCAGATTGCGAAGGCGCTGCTGGTGGCGTAGAGGGACCAACTGGTGGAGGGGGAATGGAGGCCGCCGAGCGGTTGGAGGAGGAAGGCGGCCATACCGGTAAACAGGGCCAGCCCCAGCGCCTTGCGGATTTTGTCTCCGTGGCCGGATTGCTCCGCGAGCAGGGCGCCGATGATCAGTCCCGCGACCGCATTGGCGGAGATGGCGCCGAGAACGGAGGCTCCGAGCCAGTCAATCAGCCAGTTTTCCGGGAAAAGACCGCCTTTGATTCCGATGAACATGCAGTGGAACAGGACGAATACCCCGAGAATTCCCACCCGGTTGTTGCGGAAGACAAGCCAGGTGATCGACGCGAACAGGTAGGCCCATCCCAGTTGCCCCAGGGTCGCCCACCAGCTTGTCGCGAAATGTCCACCGCTCGGATTACGGAATACCACCGCCAGCCAGACCAGTCCCAGGAGTCCCCCGATCTGGACGATACGGCGGATATTCTTCGCGCCCGCCGATTTCAGGGGAATATCCAGCCACACCAGGAAAACGAAGGTCCAGGCCAGGAATTTCCAGAGCCCGTGCGGCCAATCCAGCATATCGCCGTAGGGCCTGCCCAGACCGGCGCCCCGGTTGACATCCATGAGTCCGATGATGATGAGGGAACCGGCGCGGACCAGAACATGGCCGAAAATCTGAAACGCCGACTCGCCGCGCGCCAGACGCTTCCCGAGAGCGAGAGGAATGGATATTCCCAGGATGAACATGAAAACGGGGACAATCATGTCCACGAAGGTGAACCCATCGACCCCCGCCGCCATATGGTGCATCCATTGGGGAACGTCTTTCACCGGCGCGAAATCGGCCAGGTCGTTGACGAACGCCATGAGGAGGATGGTGATACCGCGCATGATGTCAACCGAATCAACGCGGTTGCCCCGCGGTTGAAGCGGTGCTGTGATCGTGTCCGACATGGGAAACCCCTGAAGTTGTATGTACGGTTTTTTTGTTAAATATTTGCTACCCGGTCTTCTGCGAAAGAAAAGGCGGTGTGTTTCCCGCCGCCGCGGACCCTCACCCGGCCTGCGGCCACCCTCTCCCCCGCGAAATGACGCGCGGGCGAGGGAGAAGAACTGCTTCGGGCACGGCGTATTGAGAATATATCCGCTCAAAAGAAGATTTTTCTTACAGCCTTGCGTTGTCTCCCAACCTGTTTTTGAGTGGCTTTCCTTTCCTTCTCGCCCGCGCGTCTTCTTGCGTGGGAGAGAGGGCGGGGAGTGAGGGCAAACAGCGCCCGTGCCCCCTCTATACTCCCCCCATTGGGTGCTACGCCTCCGTGTCCTCCTCGAAAGGGTTCGTGCGGGCGGGGGCGATGAGGCTGACCAGTATGGTCACCAGGAAATTGAGGCACAGGGCGAAGAATCCCGCGTTCAGACCGGCGAACGGATCCATCTTGTTGAGCATCAGATACGCGACCGTGGCCACCCCGACCACCATCCCCGAGAAAACGCCGACCATTGTTACGCGACGCCAGTACAGCCCGAAAACGACCCCGGGGAAAAACTGTGTTATCCCGGCGTAGCCCAGCAGCAGAAGACTGACCAGCGTCGTGGAACTGTAGATGGCGAAATACAGGGTGACGGCGCTGATCACCAGCACCAAGGCTTTCGCCAGGGAGGCCACCTGATTATCGGACATGCCCGGCGCGAAAACCGGGCGGTAGAAATTCTTGGCGAACAGGGTGGCCGTGGTGAGCGTGAGGATCGCGGCCGGGACCATGGCGGTGACCGCGCCCGCTCCACCGACCACGCCGAGGAACCACGCGGGATAGGTCTTGCGCACCACGGTCAGGAGCGACATGTCCCCGTTTGCAAGACCGGGGATGATCAGGATGGACGCATACCCGATTATGAAAATCAAGGGTATGGAAATGGTGTAAAGAGGCATGATCATCGCATTGCGGCGCAGGGTATTGCCGCTTTTCGCGGTGAACGTGGCGCCGAACAGGTGGGGCCACATGTAGAATCCAAGGGAGGTCATGAGCACCGTGGAAACAAACCACGAGTGCCCCATGTTGAGCGTTGCGCCGGGCATGACCAGATGGCCGGGATTGGCCTGCGCCAAAGCGGAGAACATGGGGCCGATTCCGCCGAAATAGATATAGGGCACGCTGATGCCAAGGAACACGGCGGTGAACAGCATCAGGAGATCCTTGAGAACGCTCACCCACGCCACCGCGCGTATGCCGCTGACGAATACGAACGCCGCGACAAAAATCATGCCGATGATCATGGCCATATTACGGCTGATGCCCTCGAAACTCGCCACGTTCACGATGATTCCGAGACCGGTGATCTGCAATTGGAGATAGGGGATGATGAACACCACCCCGACCAGCGCCACGAACGCGGACAGGAACATGCTGCCGTACCGTTTGTAAAAGAAATCCGACTGGGTCTGCATGCCGTATTTACGCCCGACGTCCCAGATATTCGGCAGGATGTAGAACGAAACCACATAGGCGAGGACCAGATAGGAGATGATATAGAGGGTGGGACCGCCTTTGGAATAGGCCCAGCCGCTCGCGCCGAGAAACGCGAACGTCGTGTACACCTCGCCGGCCATCAAAAGCCATACCAATATCAATCCGAAACCCCGCCCCGCCACGGTCCACTGCTCCAGATCCATTTTCCGGCGGGCGCCGGCATAGAACCCGATGATCGAACCAAACACGACGATGCCGAAAATAACCGATAAAGCGACCATGCTCGGGCTCATGCGCCACCCTCCCGACGGTTTCCGGACGATTCGGGATTCCGTGACGCCTCAATACGATACGCGCCCCACATGAATAACGGGGTCAGCAGGATCCACGACACAAGCCAGAAAAGATTGAACGGCAGACCGAATACCATCGGGTCCACACGATCCCAGAGCGGCACGGTGAAGCACGTCCCGATGAACGGGGCCAATCC
>CAYRTQ010000208.1:0-8310 GCA_964426865.1 uncultured bacterium | reverse complement strand
AGACCAGCGCATGCCAGAATGGCCCGGCGATCACCACCGGGCCATTCTGGTTTCGGTCACCGGCGATGCGGGTTATTTCAGCACGGTAAGTTCGAGCGTACGCAGCGAGTCCCCGCAGTTCAGCGTGCAGAGGAAGGTTCCGGATTCACGGTCGGAGGCGTTCCAGACGACCGAATAGTTTCCGGCGTCACGATAGGCGTCCACCAGGGTTTCGATCAGGGATCCTTCCGAATCGTATATGTTCAAACGGACATGACCCGGTGTCGCGAGCGTGTAGTCGATGACCGCGGCGTTGGAGAAGGGGTTGGGAGATTTGCTCGACACCGCGGAGTAATCCGCCGTTGGGGCAACGATTCCCCCGGTCCATGCCGGATTGAAATTCCCGTGATCCCGCGGATTCATGGTCTGAGCGGAAACGGTCATGGTCAGTCCCAGGGCGCAAGCCAGCATAAAGCATACGGTCCGTTTCATGGAAATATCCACCTTTCCCAATAGATCGGTTTGCTTGATATATGTGACCGCCCGGCCGGACGAGGAATGCTTTCCGCACTCTATACTATGGACAAACCGGGAGGGGGAAAGGTTACATGGAATATCGTAAACAATTGTAAGGCGGCTCCGGAGGCATAAACAAAAAAGGCGGCCCATCCCGAGCCGCCTCTCTTTTCCCTTTTTATCTCCGTGCCTTTCCCCTTACGCCAGCCCCTCTTCCCGCATCTTTCCCAGATACTCCATGCAGTATTCGTCGAACCCCATGACCGCGCGGGCCGAGCAGAGGGTGATCATCATGTCCTGCTCCGTGGGGTCCACGATGGCGCCGTCGCAACCCACCGCCACGAGCATGGCGAGGAAGACCTTGTTGAGATTGTTGCGGCGCGGGATGCCGAAGGAGATATTGGAGAGGCCGAGAGCGATATGGGCCTCGGGATAGGCGGACTTGATATAGCGGATGGTTTCGAGGATATACTGCGCTTGGCCGGGGTTGGTGGAAGCCGGACGGACGAGCGGGTCGAAGAAGGCGCGATCCAGGGAAACGCCGCTGGAGCGGAGAAGCGCGGCGATGTCGTCGGTGATGCGGACACGGCCCTCCAGGTCCTCGGGCATGCCGGAGTCGTCCATGGTGAGACAGACGATGCCGGTATTGAACTCCCGGACGAGGGGGAGAACGCTTTCCACCCGGGCGCGCTCCATGGTAAGCGAATTGATGATGGATCCCGGACGGTTGCAGATTTCCAGCCCGGCGCGGAGAGCCTCGGGATTGGCGGAATCGAAGGAGAGCGGGAGTTCCACCTCGGAGGAAACGACCTTGGTGAGCCAGATCATGTCGTCGATTTCCTTGGAGGGATCTCCGCCGGCATTGATGTCGATGTGGGTGGCGCCGGCCTTGGCCTGACGGGCCGCTTCGGTGCGGATGAACGCCTCGTCGCGCTCCCAGACCTTGGTTCGGATCGATTTACGAGTCATGTTGATACGTTCGGCAATGACGGTGAACATGGCGGTCTCCGGGGAATATGGGTGAAAGAATGGATTAACCGGTGAAATGGAAGTACTGTATTTTAGGGAATATGCATCGAAAAGCGGGGGCGGGTCAAGATATATTCGGGAAATAGCGTTCCCGTCCGGCGATCCGGCGCGGGGAAAATCCCGGATGGGCCGGAGTGGTTCCGGATTCGGCCACACCGTTTTCCATTCAATGCCAGCAAAATGGTTTCCCTCAGTCGGAGAAGACGGCCATGTCCCCTGGTGTTTTGCGGAGTGGAAGCCAGCACAAAGGGAGAGGCGATTCCACCCATATGGAATGAACGCTGGTATCACGGGCCGGTGGTTGGGTGAAACCGAAGTCCGCGGAATCGCGGATTGGTTCGGGTGAGAAGATATCACCCTCTGTGATGAAAAAAATGGTGGAGATGGGTATTATAGTTGACAAAATGCAAAATATATATTACATTTCAAGCATGAAACCAAATGATAACAGAAAAATGAAAGTTGCGCGAGTGGAAAAGGGCTTGTCCCAGCAGGAACTCGCGGATTTGGTCGATGCGACCCGTCAGACGATCGGGTTGATCGAGAGCGGGAAATTCAATCCTTCGCTCAATCTATGCATCCGTATCGCCCGGGCGCTCGGCAAAACACTGGATGAACTATTCTGGGAGGAAGAACGCCATGAATAAACAAGGACTCCCGTTCGACGAGCGCAACCGCGCCGTTATCGCGAAAATCTGCACCATTCTCTATGTGCTGACCGTCTATTTCCTCATGGGAGACATCCTCTATCGCCAGTTCGCGCTTCACCAGACCCCGGATCAGTTCGAGGACATCGCGGCTCTGACCACCGGGAATGTCCTGCTGTTCATCGCGCTGGCGCTCTTCTGGGGCGGGGTGAACGTGGGACGTTTCGCGCTCGGAAAAATCCTGACCGGATACATCCTGTTCGTCATTCTGGGAATTGCGTTCACCGCGCTCAAATACGGCGTGTGGTCGCTCGAATTCATTCTCGCCAAGGCGGTGATCGTGGTGTCCATCTCGGCGGCCTTGCTGACGATGGGTCTGACTGTGGCCTTCTGGGGAAAGCGTCGGATCGAACGCGACAGCGAGTGAAGCGCGGCGGATTCAGCCGGTCATGACCGATGCGGTCACCCCGGTAAATGAAAAATGCGGGGAGAAGCGGTTCCTTCCCGCTTCGGTTTTCAATCCGGCGCTTCTGCATCCAGACATCGGCGCTGGTCACCCCGGTCCCGTCCAGAGTCGTACAAGTGGATCGGGCCGGCTTCGACAAGCTCGGCCAGCCATAGGCGCTCAGTCAGCGTCGGTCGCTGAGCCTGCGGACACTGAGCCTGTCGAAGTGTCGAAGCGCGAATCATCCGCCTGTATCGGCTTGACCGTCTATCAGTTTTATCCTTTCCATAACGCGCATCACCGGTTCAGGCAGGCAGAACATCCTCTCCGAATCCTCAGGCAATTCCTTCACGGTTTCACCAGATACGCCACTTTCGCCGAGACCTGACGGTCGGCGGTGACGAATCCCCCGGTGTAGTCGTCGCGGGTCTCGCGGTATGAGACATAGAGCATGCTGCCGGGCCGGAATTCCCAGCGGATGAAGTTGTTGGCCAGATAGACCTCCGCGGAGGAATCGCCCTGCACGATGAGCCTCCAGTAGAGATTGGGGGTGAAGAGGAGGAGCATTCCGGCGTTGGCCATGGTGTTGGCGGTCCAGTCGTGAGGCGACCCGAGCGGGTGGCTGTCGAGGTGCGCCACGTTCGCGGTGAGTGTCATGCGGCTCAGGGGCTTGAACCGGAGATCGGCCTCCACGTAGCGTATGGCGCTGCCGTAATTGTCCCCGGAGCGCCGGGAGACGGTTCCCAGAAAGCGCGGGTAGGGTCCGAACTGCAGGGAGAAAGTCCGCTGGGAATTGTGATGACTCGTTCCGTCGAGCGGGAGGTACACGAAGCTCTTCTCCAAAAGGAAGCCGGGCTTGACGAGACTGCGGGACTCGATGGAGAATTGCCCGGACCAGCCATCCTGCACCCGGCGATTTCCCTCGTGGTCCTGATAGTACCATCCGGCCTGGCTGACCGAAACCCGGTTGATCCCGCGCGACTTGATCCAGTAGTCATACCCCAGGGTCTGGCGGAAACCGCGTCGGTCCAGGCGGGTCTGGCCGATGTAGCCGATGTCGCGGATGTCGAAATCGGCGGTGACATCCTCCGCGGTGAGTCCGATGCTCAGATTGTCCTGCGCGGTGAGCAGCTTCCCGCCGAACTGGTAATTCAGGTAGCCCGCATAGCCGTTGCCGCCCGGGCCGGGACGGCTGCTTCCGGCGAGCTGCGCCACGAGACGGGTGTTCTTTCCGACCTGGTAATTGAAGTCCGCTCCGAGCGCGGCGTTACGGTTCTCGAAGCCGTTGGCGAAAGCGTCCTTGCTCACCGCGAGGATCCCGAGGGTGGAGGAGCGCAGGATATCCCGTTTGAGCCGCAGTGCGGAGAAGTTGTCGCCGGGATCGCCGAAGCTTTCACCGGTAAGTACATCCATCGCTCCGAATGACCAGGGCCCCACCTGACCGTGCAGCTTGCCGCCGCCGAGCATTTCGTCCTCTCCGAGCCCCATGCGGCGGGTATAGAGGAGCTGGATGGGGGTGGCGAACCGGTCCTGCCCCTCGGTGAAGAAGGGCCGCTTCTCCGGGTACTGAAACTCATCCATGGTGAGATTGAACACGAACTCGTCCGCCTCCACCGTGGCGAAATCGGGGTTGATGGCCGCGTTCGTCTCCAGGTAGCTTGCCGGACGGTACCGGAGGTCCAGCCCGAAATTGGATTCCCATTGGTCGGATACGGCGTTCCATCGGTCCGGGACCACGGTGTCGCGCTCATGACGCCCGAAGCTGGAACCCTGCGAGACCGAGGGCAGGAGAAGGAGCGGGCGTTCGCGGTTCAGCCCCTTCAGCCCGGCGATGTGTCCGAAGAGGGACGGCTTGCGGCTGTTCTTCTCCATGAAGGGCCACATCACATTTTCCTGCGTGGCGGAGATGTAGGTGAGGCAGGCGAATCCCCAGACGCCGTCCTCGTTCTCCCGGAACCGGAAGTTGTAGAGCGGGAGGACCACTTCCCCGCACCAGCCGTCGGGCAGCAGCCGGGTTTTCACTTCCCAGACGCCGTCCCAGTTGTCGTCGCTGATCACCCCCTCGTCGCTGGCGTGGCCGTCGAGACGGGTTCCCTTGGGGTTGATGTAGAAGTAATAGAGATCGCGGTGGTTGTGGAAGGTGTCCAGACGGAAGCCGAAATGGTCATCGTAGCTGTTCACCGCGCCGTCGCGCTGGAGCACGGTGGAGATGAGCTTGGAGGGATCGCCGCAGTGAATCTCGAAACCGATGTAGATGTGGTCGGAGTCGTAGGCGACACGCACGGCTATGGGGAAGGTGGCGGATTCGCCCATGCGCGGCTGACGCTGGGTGAACGCGGTGACCGGCGCGGCGTTCACCCAGCAGGGATCGTCGAGCCTGCCGTCGATCACCGGCGGACGGTCGGTATGAAACGCTTGCAGGGCGGGGGGATCGGTGGATTGCTGCGCTCCGCAGGGGACGGCCAGGGCGAGCCAGAGAGCGAACGCGATTATGCCGGAGAACGCTTGACGGCGCGGGAGCTTCACGGATGGTATCTCCTTCGGGTGGGCCGGTGGATGCCTGTCTCCTGAATATAGGATTCGGCGTGGGCGCGGGCAACAGTGTTCTGCGCCGCGTGCAGCCCGTTTTCTCCGGGGAAGGCATGTAAGGTTTTTTTTCGGGAACTGTGGTTTTCGCTCCCCATCCGGAAACGCTGATGTATATTAGCCACAATGTCGTTCATTGAACCACGAAAGACACGAAAATCACGAAATTTTCCCCCCATGAAACACTCATTTTTCGTGTGTTTCGTGTCTTTCGTGGTAGAAAGCTTTTCTCTTTTCGGCTTAAATAAACTGTATTGATATCAGCCACCGTGCAATTTGCCGGGGATTCCTTTGCCGTCGTGAGGCCCGCCGCTTGCCGGGGAATCGCGGCTCGGCCCGCCGGTGTTTCGCCGAGCCGAAGCCGGAAAAAAGGAACGGCCTTTCTCCGGATATGGAATGATAATTGAATCTGAATCTCATACCGTCCTCAGGATGCAATAATAACCCACAGGGGGAGAAATTGAAACGACGCTCTTTCCTGACCGTCTCCGCGGCGGGCGCGCTGGCCTCCGCGGCGCCGTATGGTGTCGAAGCCGCCGCTGCGCGAAAAACATCGGCTCCCGCCGGAGTGAAAATAGCCGGAAGAACGCTGGCCGCTCTTCGTGATGAGCACCGCTCCTGGCTTTTCGACGATTTCCTTCCGTTCATGGACAAATATGTCATCGACCACGAACTAGGCGGGTTCATGTGTGCGGTGGACCGCGACGGCACACAGATAAATTCCGGCAAACGGGGGTGGTACGAGGGCCGAGGCATCTGGACCTACTCCTTCCTCTACAACAATGTGGCCCGGGAGCGGAAATACCTGGATGTCGCGTCGAAATCGGTGAATTTTGTCCTGAAATACAAGCCCGAAGGCGACCGTATCTGGCCGGAAAACTACGCGCGTGACGGCGCGAACGACGGCAAACCCGATGAGCGTCTCTACGGCGATCTTTTCATCGCCCTGGGCTTGCAGGAATATGCCAAGGCGGTGAAAGACGAGCGGTACTGGAATATCGCGAAGGAAACCATCCTCAAGGATGTGCGGATTTTCGACCGTCCGGATTACGCCGGGAAAGGGGAGCGCGTCCAGGGCGTCTGGATGTGTCTCATCAACACCATCGGCGCCGCGCTGGAGTTCAAGCCCGATGCGGAACTGAAGAAAATTCAGGACCGCGCCATCGATGCCGTGTTCACCCGTCACTTTGTTCCGGATTTCCGGCTCAACTGCGAGACGCTCAATCATGACTTCTCCATGCCCGCGGAATCGGCCAATACCGCCATGTTCGGCCATTCCATCGAAACCTTCTGGATGATCATGTTCGAGGCCGTGCGGCGCGGGGACAAGCGCATGTTCGACACCGCCGCCGAACGGTTCCGGCGTCATGTGGAAGTGGCCTGGGATGACGTATACGGCGGCCTGTATGAAGAGTCGCCGAACGTGGACGAGAACACGGTCACCCTGCGCAAGGTTCTCTGGCTCCAGGGGGAAGCGCTCGTCGGCTCCCTCTTCATCTACGAGCACACCGGCGCGCCCTGGGCGAAGGAAATGTACGAGCGGTTGTGGACCTATGTCACCGACAAGTTCCCGCTGAAGAAATACGGACATCCCCTCTGGCTGGAATGGGGGGATCGCAAGGCGACCTACACGGAGCATACCGCCCGGTGCGAGCATTTCCATCATCCGCGCCACCTCATGCTCAACCTGCTCGCTCTGGACCGCATGATAAAGCGCGGCGGGAAGCCCTCCGGGATTTTCGGATGAGGTGAATGGCAAAGGCGCGGAGGGAAAGACCGTCCGACGCAAATTTTCAATCGAATATGGGAAAAGGCATGCCGTCTGTTCGGACCGGAGTCTGGGGATTGCAGGCGGAGAGGACAGAAAAAAAGCGCCGAACATTTTTGCCCGACGCTTTTTTCATGTTCTCAGGGAACGGTTCCCGACGCTACAGCTCCGGCATGATCACATCGTTGGCCCGGATCTCGTCCTTGCCCTCGAGGATTTCCGTCTTGGATATATGGTCGCCCCAGACCGTGGTGACGCTGATTTTGCCCACCGGTGTTCCGGAGTCGAAGGTGTACACCCGGAACCGGTCGCCCGCCTTGATGCCATCGCCCGATCCGGCGTTGATGGTCACCTCTCCCGCGTTCACGTTCAGCACCTTGAATTTTTTGTAGCTGTACCAGTTGGTGTCCGGGAGGGAGATCACCGCCCGGATTTCCTTCTGTACCTTGTTGAGCGATTCCACGGTGACCTGCCCCATGAGGGACGAGAGGAACCGTTTCGAGCCGAAATCGAGGCTGTCGAGGCTGTAGAACTCCAGGTCGCGCTGACGCTCCTTGCCGAAGAGTTCCAGCCCGAGACCCCGGTCGGTCTTGCTGGTCTCGGCCTTGATGGCGCGTCCCATCTGCTGCCCGTTCGCGACATTCAGAATACGCACCTGTTCCATTTTCGTCTTGGCGGTGTAGGATTTGTATCCGCCGATCATGGGCTCGCCGCCGCCCATGCGACGGTAGGAGAAGTCTTCCACCATTCCGGTGATCACGTAGTCGCCGCCCAGCTTGCGCGCGATCTCCAACACCTGGCCGTCGGTCATGAGCTTCTGACGGTCCTTTTTATTCATGAACATGTTGAAGAACTTCTTGACCGGTCCCGGCTTCTTCGGTTTCTCCATGACCGCGACCACCGAATCCATGGGAACGATGTGGTAATAATCGTCTTCCAGCATATCGCCCAGCATGGAGGGCATCTCGTTCCGGAGCTGCCAAGGGCCACGGTAGCCGGATTCGTCATAAAACGGCATAAAAACAATCCGTTTCCCTTTTCCCACCGCTCCCGGCTGCACCGCCGCGAAGAGCACCATGACCATGGTGAGGGCAAATATTACTTTTTTCATGCTTTTCCCTTGAATGAAGAATTCAGATACTGCCCGTAAACCGCGCCCGTCCAGCCGGTCTCATAGCCGGCGGAATCATCCGCCCGCCGCGCGCCATCCGTCCGTCCGGCTCCGGAAACAACTTCACTTATCACACAGAGGCTTGCCATTCTCCGAGAGACCCTTGCAATAGAGCGGCTGGTCGAAGTATGGACACCGGGCGGATTCATCCGCAGGCCCGGCGGCGGGC
>CAYRTQ010000207.1:6848-8338 GCA_964426865.1 uncultured bacterium | reverse complement strand
CGCAGTAGATGTTGTCAAGCAAATAATGTTGAACGGCTGAAATATTTTGCATGGGATTCCAACTTCTGCCGGTTGCCGTGCTTTTCATATGCATTGCAAATATCGCGCCATTATACGTATCCGCTGGTGGGCGAATAGAATACGAAATACTGCCCTCTGTGGTGCACGCCCTGACTGTCCGTTTCCGGACACCCGACTGTCCGATTCCGGACAGTCGACCGCTGATTCCGGCAATTCTGAATATTCCTGATTTTCCCGCAATCCGCCTTGCAATCCGGGGCTTATCGTCGCTATCTTACGTAACGGGCATCATTCTCCGGCAATACTTCTCCCAGACCATTTTACCTTCCCGAGGCTACATGAATTCCGATACACTGACTCTCACCGTCGAATCCCTGGCCTATGGCGGCGACGGTGTCGCGCACATCGAGGGCCGGGTTATTTTCATTCCCGAAGCGTTGCCGGGCGACATCGTCCGCGTGCGGGTGGCGCAGGACAAGGGTACCTATCTCCGCGGAGCGCTGGTGGAGATTCTGACGCCCTCGCCCGACCGGGTGACAACGATCTGTCCTCAAGCCGACCGGTGCGGCGGCTGCCAGTGGATGGGACTGGCCTACCCAGCCCAGCTCCTCTGGAAACGGGCCATCGTGGAGGAATCCCTCCGTCGGATCGGGCATATCGAGGATATCACCGTGGAGCCCTGCGTTCCCTCCGTCGAGAACCTCGGCTACCGCACCGTTTCGCGCTTTCCCGCGCGGCACACTCCCGGCGGCGCGCTGGAGATGGGGTATTTCGCGCGGCGGACCCACCACATCGTGGACGTTGGCGACTGCCCGCTCTCCACGGAGCGGACGAACCGTATCGCCCGGAGCATCCGCACCCTGCCCGGTCTGAAAACGCTGGACATCCGGGAGGTCACCATTCGCGCCGGATACCACCATCCCTCGGCGCTGGTGAGTTTCCTCCTGGGCCGCAACGGGCGGTTCGAGGAAATCGCCGGGCGCATGACGGGGGCGATCGAGGGACTGGCGGGCGTGTGCTTCTGGCGGGAGGACGCTCCGGGACAGGCCCGCCGTCTGCGGGTCCACGGCTCGCCCTTCCGGTACGAGGTCGTGGGGGGGAAGACCTTCCGCATCGAGGAGCGCTCCTTTTTCCAGATAAACATCCCCCAAGCGGAAAACCTGGTGGACATCGTCCGGGAAATGATCGATCTGCGGGAAGGCCACACCCTGGTGGACGGCTATGGCGGGGTGGGGCTCTTTTCCCTCTCCATCGCCTCGCCGGATACCCCGGTATGCCTTTTCGACCTGGCGGGTTGGTCGGTGGAAGATGCCTTTCACAACGCCGCGGAAATGGGTTTCCTGGGTGTTTTGATTGGGGAGGATCCGGAAAGTGATTATCCCTATCAGATTGCCGATATCTTTCGGCTGCCTGAAATTCTCAAGTAAATTGTTCAACAGGATACACTATGAAATTTTCTTTCAACAATA
>CAYRTQ010000207.1:1211-6838 GCA_964426865.1 uncultured bacterium | reverse complement strand
ACGCCGCTGAAATGGGGTTCCGGCGATTCACCGCCTTCACCGGGGATGCGAAGGCGGCGTTCGAGAAAGCGGGGGAAGCGGACCGTCTCATCGTGGACCCCCCGCGCACCGGTCTCGGCCTCTCCGCGGTGGAGGAGATGTGCCGGTTTCGCGCCGGACGGATCGCCTATATCTCCTGCAATCCGACCACGCTTGCCCGCGACCTGGTGTATTTCATCGAACGCGGGTATGCGGTGCGCCGCGTGGTCCCGGTGGACATGTTCCCGCATACATACCATATCGAAACCGTGGTGCTGCTGGAACGGGAAGCGTAACCCGCGTCCCGGTTTCCCCGTTGCGCGATTCCTCGTGCGAGAGAAAAGTGTGAGCCGCTGGGAAAAGCGGCGGGAAACGCACCACGGGAAGGCGCTTCACATCTGTCCGATACGAATTCCGGAACAACAGGGAAAAACCTGCCTAAACCGGTGGCACAACGGAACATGCATATTCACGGTGAGACCCGCATGACACGTCTGCTCCTCTTGCTTATCTTCGCCCTGTTGACCGGAACGGCCTCGGCCACCGACCGTCTCGACGGCGTCCGCGCTTTTCTGGCGGAACCCGCGACTCCCGAATGCCTGGGATTCCGCTGGTACATCGACGGCGACGACAACGGGAACGCCGCCGCCGCCGTGACATTCCGAAAGCGGGGCGAGACCGTCTGGCGCGAGGCGCTTCCCCTGCTCCGGGTGAACCGGGAGGTCGCCAACTGGGACCGCGAACCCTACGCCGCCGAAAATCTCTTCGCCGGGAGCATTTTGTCCCTGGCGCCGGGGACGGCCTACGAGGTGCGGTGTTCGCTCTCCGACCCCGATGGCGGGGCGCGGGCCGACACCACGGTGACCCTGACCACCAGATCCGTCCCGGTCGCCCCCAAGCCCATGCGGACGCTTCACCTCTATCCCGGCTCGGGCGGCGGCGCGGGAGCGTACACGCGTCTCGTCGATCTGGAAAAGGCGCTGAAACCCGGCGATCTGGTGCTTGTCCACGGCGGAGTGCATCATCTCGCCCCCGCGGGATTCAAGGCACCGACCGGCGGCCGCGAGCGCACCCCCATCGTGTTTCGCGGCGCGGGCGACGGCGAAGCCATTCTCGATGGCGATGGGCTGGATACCATCCTCGATCTCACCGACTCCGATCACCTCTTCTTCGAGAATCTGACCATCCGCAACGGCGGAGTGGCGGTCCGCGCTCCGGGTGCGAGCCGTCTGGTCGTGCGCGGGTGCGCCATCGCCGATGTCAACATGGGCTTCTATACCAATTCCGAGCTTTCCGCTGACTGGTACATCGAAAACAACGTCATCACCGGACGGTATGCCACCTGGTATCCGCAGCGGAAGGTGAACCCGTCCTATTCGGGATTCAAAATATACGGCCACGGGCATGTCATCACCCATAACCGGGTGAGCCGCTTCTGGGACTGCATCGGCATGGCGGACTTCGGCAAGCCCCCGCGGAGCAATCTCCTGGCCTGCGCGGGCATCGACATCAGCTACAACGATATTTCCGAGGCCCTGGACGACGGCATCGAGACCGATTACGGCTCCCACAACATCCGCGTATATGGCAACCGTATCCGCAACGTCCATTCCGCGCTGAGCGCATCGCCCGTGTATGGCGGCCCGGTCTATTTCATCCGGAACGAGGTGTACAACGCCTCGGAATCCACGCTGGACCTGAACGACTGGTGCTCCGGCGTGGTCGCTCTGCACAACACCCTGATCTGCGCCGGTTCGGCGTTCACCGCCTATTCCCGCTGGCAGAACGGATTCCTGCGCAACAACCTCTTCCTCGGAGGCTCCGGGTACGCCGTAGACACCGGGTCGCCGCATCCCCGTTCCTCGATGGACTATGATGGTTTCAACCAGCCGGACTCCACCCGGTACATCCGCTGGTTCGATGGCGTTTCCATCCAGGAATACCCCACGCTGGAGGACTTCTGCGCTTCCGCCGGACAGGAGTGCCACGGCGTCCGGGTGGATTTCGATATCTTCGCCCGCGTTTCGCGCCCCTTGGCCGGGAAGTCGGTCGCCCCCGGGGATTTCGAACTCTCGCTCCAGCCGGGCGCTTCGGCGGTGGACGCCGGCGTCCCGCTTCCCAATATCAACGACGGGTTCGCCGGGAACGCCCCGGATCTGGGCTGCCGCGAGCGGGGAAAACCCGCGCCGAAATACGGGCCGGAGTGAACGGAAAGCCCAAAGAGAGAGGTTCTTTGTGGTTTTCTTTTGAACCGTCAATGAAGCCGAATTGGGCTGTGTGGTTTTCCCGGACCGCCCTCTTTTGGCGCTTTTCTGGGCGCACCAGAAAAGTACAGAGGTGGAAAGGGCGCGAAACATTTTTTACCGCATCAAAGCGCCTTTGTAACCATCACATACGGTTGATATCCGCCACCCATTGAAAACTGTGAAGTACCGCAAAAGCATGAACTCTGAAAGCCGGGGCGGGAACGCATTTTTTTCCTGACTCCTGTTTCCATCTTTCCGAAAGGTATCTCATGGGTTTCCGAACGGACGCTCTCCAATCCATTCGAGGCATCGCTCCAGAGCGGCTGCCGTACGCTCCCCGTTTCGATCTCTGGTTCAACGCCCACCAGTATCGCGGCACGCTCCCCGGGGAGTATCGCGACTGCCGTACACCGTTGGATGTCTCGCGGCTGCTGGGAGTGGGCGCGCATCTGGTCGTCCCGGACTATCTTCGTCCGGAGCGCCCGGAACAGATGTACGACCGGGGGATCGGCGTCTATCATCTCCCGCAGGTTCCCCACCGGGTCACCCTGCGGGGGGTGGAACGCACGGTGGAGGAAAACGACGGCGCGACCGTGGTGACCTACCGTACCCCGAGAGGGAAAGTGACCGTGGAATACGCGTTCACTCCGGACATGCGGAGCGCCGGGACGTCCATTTCCTGGATACGGAAGCACGCGGCGGTTTCCGGGGAGGATTACGCTCCGCTGGTGTGGCTTTTCGACCATCTGGAGGTGGAGCCGGAATACGGGGGGCTGGAGCGGATCATCGGAGAGGCCGGGGAGGATGGTCTGGTCGTGGCGAACGGGAGCATGCCCGGCTCCCCGATGCAGTTCGTCATGCGCGATCTCATGGATATGAACTTCTTCTACATGCAGATATTCGACAATCCGGAGGGAATGCGGGCGCTCACCGGGGCCATCGGCGGGTATTTCGAGCGGTTCATGCCCGTGGCGGCCTCCTGCCCGGCGGAAGTCATCCTTTTCGGCGCCAACATGGACGAAACCATCACCTATCCGCCGTTCTACGAGGAGCACATCCTGCCCTGGATACAGCGTTTCGCGGACCTCGCCCACGCACGGGGAAAGCATGTGCTCATCCACGCCGACGGCGAAAACCGGGCGCTCTTCGACCTCTACCGTCAGAGCGGAATCGACATCCTGGAAGCGGTGGCCCCCGCGCCCATGACGAAAACGGATATCCGGGAAATCCTGGAACGCTCGGAAGGCATGACCGTCTGGGGCGGCGTTCCGAGCGTGATTCTCATGCCGGAAACCTTCCCGGAAGCGGAATTCGAGCGTTACATGGAAGATGTTCTTGCGGCGGTTGGGAAACGCCCCCGGTTCATTCTCGGAGTATCCGACACCACGCCGCCGGACGCCGATTTCTCCCGACTGGCGCGGATACGGGATATGCTGGGGAAAAGTGTCTGAATGGCAAGGCGCGAAAGATCCCAAGGGGCGGAGCGGACGGGTGATGAAGAATGGCGGTTCGGATCTCCGAACCCGACCGTTCGAAGATCTCCGGAATGAACCGGTTCCCGCGAATCACGGTTCAGGAATCCTCCCCTTCACGCATCTTTTCTGTGCTCATTCCTTTTTTCCCGCAGGTAGTGTTCCAGACGGTCCATGCCCTCCGCGATGTTCTCCAGGGAATTGGCATAGGAGAACCGCAGGTATCCCTCGCCGTTTTCCCCGAAGTCGATGCCGGGAGCGACTCCCACGTGCGCCCGTTCCAGAATGTCGAATGCCAGACGGTGGGAATTCTCGTCCAGATGACCGGCGTTCACGAAAACGTAAAACGCCCCCGCCGGTTCCGCGTCGATGCGGAATCCCAATTCACGCAGACGGCGGATGAGGAATCTCCGGCGTTCGTCATAGATGCGGCGCATGGTTTCGACCTCCGCGTGCGCCCCTTCCAGGGCGGCGATGCCCGCCCGCTGGACCACGGAATTGGCGGAGATGAAGAAATTCTGCTGGAGGATTTGCAGGGGACGGATGAATTCCCGGGGGGCGATGATGTATCCGAGCCGCAGTCCGGTCATGGCGTAGCGCTTGGAAAATCCGTTCAGGACGATCGCCCGGTCGGTGTATTCGAGGATGGAGTGCGCCCGTTCCCCATACGCAAGACCGTGGTATATCTCGTCCGAGACGATCGTGGGCGGGAGTTCCGCGAGAGCCCGCATACGGCCGCTATCGAGGAGCATCCCCGTGGGATTGGCGGGCGAGTTGATGAGAATGGCTTTGACCTCCGGGGTGAGCGCATCCCGCACCCGTTCCGGAATGAACTGGAATCCCTCGGATTCACGAATGGGAACGGTGACCGGGACGCCCTCCAGATAGCGTATGAAATTGGGATAGCAGGCATAGTGCGGATCGGAGAGAATCATGCGGTCGCCGCGGTCGAGAAGCACGGAGAAAACGAGCAGCATGGCGGGCGAGACGCCGGAGGTGATCACCACCCGGTCGGGAGTGACCGTGACCCCGTATTCCGAGTGGTAGTGCGCGCAGACCGCTTCCCGGAGTTGCGGATCGCCGAGACTGTGGGTATAATGGGTGCGGTCTTCCGCCATTGCCCGGCTCATCGCCTCTCTCACGCACTCGGGAACGGGGAAATCGGGTTCGCCCACTTCGAGGTGGACGATGTCCTCGCCCGCCCGCTCCAGGGCTTGGGCCCGTTCGAGCACGTCCATGACCAGGAATGGGGTGATGGATGACAGCCGATGGGGAATCATGGGTGCTTTTCACTTCCGGACAGGGGTGGAAAGAGGGTCTTTTTCGGGTAGATACACCCTGAACAGGATGGAAACAAGCATTTTTTTCTCGTGAAATGTTCATTTCTCACAGATTTTTCCTTTGGAGTATGTATCTTATTCCGATGGCTCCCCCTCCGTGGAGCGGGAAACGCTTTCGCTCCATCACTCCCACCGTTCCGGAAAAACCATGGATTCTTTCGACGAATACTGGTACGAGGAGTATTTCGGCTCCGATTACCTCCGGATAGACCTGCACCAAAATACCTCGCGCGAGGTGGATTTCCTCGTGGAGGCGCTTCGTCCCGGAAAGGACGGGCGTCTTCTCGACGTGGGATGCGGATACGGGCGGCATCTCGTCCCACTCCTGGAACGCGGTGTGGACGCCTGGGGATGCGACCTTTCGGAATTCATGCTGCACGAGGCTGCCAAACGTATCAGGACCGCCCGCCGCGCTCTCTCCCCGGACGCCCGTCGCGGAATGCGCCGTGGAAACCGTCTGGTATGCTGCGACAACCGCGATCTGCCGTTCCACCGGTCCTTCGACTGCGCCATCAACATGTTCAATTCCTTCGGGTATTTCGCGGACGAAC
>CAYRTQ010000207.1:0-1201 GCA_964426865.1 uncultured bacterium | reverse complement strand
GGCCAGAAAGATCCCCTGCGGGACCGCCTATACCCTCGACCAGGTCAACCGCGATTTTATCCTCCGTCATCTCACCCGCAAGGACTGGTTCGAACACGACGACGCGATCATTTTGGAGAAAAAATGGTTCGATCCGGTGCGGAACCGCTCGGAAATCGATGTGAGTGTCATTGACAAACGGGGGAAAAGGGATTATCATCATTCCATCCGGTTGTACTCCTATACAGAAATGGTCATGCTGCTGGAAGCGGCCGGATTCGGCGTACGCGCGGTATTCGGGGGATTCGGGGGAGAAGACTTCGACGTGAATCGAGATCGTATGATCATACTTTCCCAGGTTCTGCCCAGGGAGGACGAATGAGGGTCACATTCTGGGGGACGCGGGGTTCTCTCCCCACACCCATGAATGCCGCCGGGCTCAGAGACAAAATCAGGCATCTTCTCCTGCATGCCCGTCCGGAAGATATATCCGGCGAGTCCGCGGTGGACGCTTTTTTAAACCGCGCGGTTCTCCCCGACGCCATGACATTCGGTGGAAACACCTCCTGCGTGGAGGTCGCCGAGGGGGACCGCCGCCTTGTCCTCGACTGCGGCTCCGGCCTTCGCGAACTCGGGCGGCGCATCATGAAGGACACCCGGGGCGTTCCGGGACGGATCGACATTCTGCAGACCCACACCCACTGGGACCATATCATGGGGTTCCCCTTTTTCGCCCCGGCGCTCTGCCGTAACTGCGAAATCCACGTCTACGGCGTTCACCCCGATCTCCGTCAGCGTTTCGAGGCCCAGATGGACCGTATCCATTTCCCCATAACCATCGAGGACCTGGGCTCCCGCGTGGAATTCCACCAACTCCGCGATGAAGAGGAAATCACGCTCGGTCCCTTCCGCATCGGCAACAAGGAACTGCACCATCCCGGCGGCTCCCGCGCCTATCGTATTTCCCTGGACGGAAAAAGCGTGGTGTTCGCCACCGACGGCGAATATCGTGACCGTACCGCCGAGGGCCTCGCGCCCTTTTCCGCGTTCTATCGAGATGCCGATCTGCTCATCTTCGACGCCATGTACTCCACGCTCGAACAAACTATCGAGAAAGCGGATTACGGGCATTCCACCGCGGTGATCGGAGTGGAACTCGCGCTCCGCGCCGGGGTGAAAAACCTCGCCCTTTTCCATCACGATCCCGAAAGCGACGACGCGG
>CAYRTQ010000206.1:7421-8359 GCA_964426865.1 uncultured bacterium | reverse complement strand
TATACGAAAATCCGATCAAGTGAGTAAGAAAGACCGGATGAAGCCCGGTCAGCGCAACACGAATAGAGCACGTTTCTTACTCACTTGATCCCAAATTCGTATTATACCGCCACCTTTATCAGCACCTTGTGCAGCAGTCCCGATCCCCCCTTCGGGGTATGCCCGTCCTCGGGGAAGAAAATGGCGTACTGCCCCGGCTTTACCGGAATCCAGACATCCGGTTCCTCACCGAAAAACCCGTAATCATCATCCGCGTCAAACGGCTTGGCGACCGTGAGGCACTCCCGGGCTGGCTTCCAGCCGAATTCGTTGATACCGCCGACTCCGAACTGAATGTCGATGTATTTCTTGTGGATTTCAAGTTGCGCTCCGGAATGCCCCTGGCCTTCCGCCTTGATCACCATTGCATACACCCGGTCTCCGTCGATATCGATACGGCCTTCAAGGGCTTCGATATCGCTGTTCCTCAAAAATTCGAAAGCGGCTTTGAAACCGGGATTCAGGGCATAGTATTTATCCGCGTTTTCCAGACAATCGAGAATCATGGCGCTTGACTCCTGTCAATAAATCAGTTGATAACATACCCATTCGGCATTATTCGGATTATACCATCTTCTCCGCGGATTCAACACGGCACACCCCTAAAAAAAGATCTCTCCCGGGGGAGAGATCTTTTTTTCTTCACATTCCGGGGCCGTTCCTCCGCGGAAAGACTCCCGTATTTTTCCTTCAGGATTACCGGATGGACTCCGACTGTACCTTGAAGAAGTACTGCGTATTACCCGGTTCCTGTCTTCCGCGGGCGTCGACCCAAGTCTTCTTTTCCTTGTTCATGCCCAACTGCACCACAAGGTTGAATCCCTGATAGAGCGTCCGGTTTTCGAAAGCGATAATCATGCGCTGCATATCGTATTCATTGAGCGCATATTCCGTATACT
>CAYRTQ010000206.1:0-7411 GCA_964426865.1 uncultured bacterium | reverse complement strand
CATGCGTGCCCATTTGTTCGCGCAGCCTTTCGGCAACCCGGTACATTTCCTTGAATCCCGGGAAGCCCTGGAACCCGCACCGCAGTTTGGTATTGGGAGCAATAGCATAGTCGAACCGGAATATGGGATAGACCCGGTAATCACTGTACATGAAATAACTGTTCCGCAGAACATTGTAGGACGTATAGTACTGACGTTCGTACTTGATCATCGGCTGGATTTTCACTTCCTTCACCCGCTTCTCTTTCATCACACGGTATCCGGCGATGTAGATATCCGGGATAATCCGACGATCGGCGATATTGATCGTGTAATCCGCCTTGTGAATAAACTTGTAATTCTCCGTCAGGCGATTACCCTTGGGTGGTTGCTGGGTCACCAAGTGCTCGTTGATGGTGCTGGGAGCAGAGATAATCGCGGGAGCATAGCCCCGATCGAACGTGGTCATCACATCGTTGATGATGTTCAGGTTATCGATCTGACGATACTTGGTGTGCAAGAGAGTGGTATTCTTGAATGAGTCCACCAATTCCGGATACGAATAGCTGGCGGAATTTCCATAGCGATTCGAACGGAAATAATTGTATTTCATCAATTCCGCCCGGTGCTGGATGGATACTTCACCAAAATGTTTGACCGGCTGGAAATGCTCAATCTTCACATAGTCGGTCTGGTTACGCCCATCGAGCGTCTGCTGCTTGATATCGTAATATCCGAGAGTGAGCAGCGTTCTCTCCTGGGGTTTCATTTTGACGAAGAAATGCTGGCCCTTGGAATTCCGCTCGTACGGAAGGTCGATGGCGGAGTCGTTTTCACGAGCGTCGATGGTACCGTTGTGGTTGAAGTCATCGCCGAATACTGCGCTGTCGAAATAGTACTCGAGGTAGGGTTTACCGTCAAACGTGGTATCGGTGATACGGTCGTAATCCACATCGAGACCGGGCGCATCTCCATTCTGGGAGGAATCATCATACGATCCGGCGTAGGCGTCGTCATCGTCGTTGTCGTCGATTGTCGCCACCGATGCGTATTTCATGTAGTTGTTCGGATAATCAAAGACTTCGCCTCCGAACGACCAGTTGCCGAAATCCTTCTCGATATTGACGAACCATGCGCGCGCGGTTTCCTTGAAGGTCGAGGCGCCGGTGAGGTGCTCTTCCAGCGGATAGGAACTGAGCGCATTGTATTCGTTGATTTCGCCCTTGATAAAGAGCCCGCGCCAGTTGAATTCCGCGTTGAGACCGTACAAGTTCATACCGGTCAGACGAGTATAGACCGCGGAAACCCACTTCGTGTTGGAGAGGTCCTTGACATTCCCGTTTGCCTTGGCGGCGTTACGCCCGTCGTAAATCACGCTCCACTTGTTCTTCCATGCCGCGGTGAGCGGCTGGTCGTTCCATGAAGCGTTATCCGACTGAACCTGTTTGTAAAGAGCCGCAACGACATCGAGGCAGTAGTCATTGGCAGCGAGTACATTGAATTTCAGGTTACGGGTGCCGGTGGGAACAAGGAACTCGTAAATGACCACATCGGTGCCGGTAGCCTCCTGGTATCCCTGGGACATATCGGCGGCGTAATACCGCCCCTGGGGATCGGTGACATTGGAGAAGTCCGGAAGGTTGATCAAACCGAAATTATTGGCGTCCGTGTTTTTGGAAAATATATCGTTCCATCGCGGAGTACCACCGGAATTCTCCATGACATTGAGGAACCAGGAACCGGTGGTCGCCAGGTTATCATCAACCTTCTTGGGGAAAAACTGGCCGCTGGTGCTTTCAAAAACATACGGTTTCTGGAAGTTGGTCGCGACCAGACCGTCGCCATAATACCGGTGCGTATTGAGTAGATCCGGAACCTTCATCACCCGCATCGGGACCTGTCCGGTCAGATCGTTTCCATTGATCATGACCTTGATGTCGTAGACACGAGCCCCGTTTTCCTTGTCTTCCGGCGAATCATCGGAAAGAATGAGATATACATACCGGGGCTCATCCCGCATACCGATGAGCGAACCGGTATTGTCGGAATGGTCGATATCAATGTGCGAATATGAGGTCGTACCACGCGAACGTCCGACATAGGTGGCGCCGACCTTGAGGATGTCACCCAGAATACTCTGCCAGTGCACACCGTACAGACTCATGGCGGTGGAACTGGAGTTGTTCTGGACAACCATGGTGAAGTTGTTCTTCCGGGAAGACGCGTCCCAACGCAGACCGCCAAAGTTGGTGAGTTTGAGCGTCGAGGGTGTAAAGTACGCCCTCATTCCGATTCCATTGCCGGAATTCGACAGCATGAACCGGGTCTGCCAGTTGGAGAACTCGTCCGCCGAAATCATGATGTTGTTGAACACGCTGCTTGAGTAAGTCCCGTCGAAACTGTAGCTCGACCCCAAGCGCGAACGGTCCCACGTCATGTTATACACCGTACCGCCGGGGAGCAGGAAGTTTCCGAACGGGTCATAGGTCACCCTCGACATGACTCCCATGGTCTGAGATATAGCTCTACCTCTGGATCTGGAGTAGGTCTGGTCGATGTAGGTGGGATTTTTTCTGATATCATACCCACCGAAGTTTTCATATTCCTGATACCACCGGTCACGGTATTCACGGGATATGAAATCCTGACCGAAGGATGTCTGGGCAAACAGCAACGCCGTAAGCCCCATCCATGCCACGCCGCCGATCAGCCGCTTCAAATGGTACTTTGCTTTCATAGGGACTATCCATCCTATCGCTGTTTCACGCATTAAAAAGAGACCCCGAAAGATATGAAATGTTTTCCGCTGGATTTCTGCAGCACGAACGGCATGTTGAGTGCATAGTTGAAACCAACCGATCCGAAATTGTAGCCCAGTCCGAGAGATAGATCCGTTTTCTCCGAATCATCCTCGAAATCGCTGCCGTAAACAAGACCGCCACGGATGCGAAGAGCCGAACCCGAAACTCCGGATTCCACTCCGGCGCGGAGGAAAGTAACCCCATCCACCTGAGCGAGATCAGCCTCGGCAAGAAGATCGCCGCGCTGCATCATGAGCCCGATTCTTGTCTCGATCGGCAGCTTTCCACCATCGTCGCCCGATTCGGAAATGTTCGGCATAACGGCGTCCTTCACGAAAACACCCGTGGTGAAGTTCCCCAGTCCGAACAGCTCTCCGAGACCATAGGTGGCGCTCAGATCAAGCGAGAAGGACATTTTGGAAAGGTCTTCATCCTTCACTCCATTGTACAAATCCTGCTGCCCATCGAAGGACCAGCGCATCAGCTTGGCGTTGCCACCGATGGCAAACCGGTCGGAAAGCGCAATCCCATACCCGCCGCTCACCACCATATCGTGGGAGATATCGTAACCGGAATAGGATACGCCGAAGCCCAGACCACTCCTGCCCCCCAGGGGAACGACGACATTCACTTGCGAGGCCATGAGTTCGGAAAGCGAAGACATCGGCAGGCCATAGGAAAGACCCGCCTGCTTCCGCTCAAACTTGGCTAATCCCGCCGGGTTGTACCAGTAACCGGATGCATCACCGGAGGACGCCATAAACACTTCACCCATTCCTACCTGCCGGGCGCTTTTTCCCGCGGTATCGAAATACGCGCCCTGCGCCACCGTTGCGGTAATCAGCAGCAGCACGGCGGCGAAGGCGGAAGCGTATTTCCGCCTGCACCCCCGGTCAGTCCCTTTTGTACTTTTTACCATTTCACCTGTCATATCATGCTTACCCGTCCGATTTATGCAGTTGACATCAAAGAGTAAACGGATTCTATGAATTACCCCGTGCGAATACGATTGGTACGGCATCAGTATGCCACGGTGATAACGCCGGATTTGATCTTGTCGCTGTCCTGCGTTTTCACCACCACCTGGTAAATATAATTACCCGGAGGCACCAGGTCGCCGTCATCGTTCTTTCCATCCCAGTATCCCGGCATCTTCACCGCATCGCCGCCACGCCCCAGTTTCTGGGCGTCGGGAATGCGATAATCCCCCGCGGTGATATTCTCGTCGAGCAGGGTGGTGACCAGGGTTCCATCCGTGTTGAATATCTTGATCTCGACATTCGCGGAAAGAATGTTGGCGAGCGTGAATTCGATCACCGCGAAATCGTTTACCCCATCCTTGTTCGGAGTGAAGCCTTTCGGGAGCGCTTTCACATTTCCGAGCACGTCATCCATGACAGACGTGGTGGTCACTTTCCAGGTCGCGGCGGGATTCTTCCCCATCAAGAGAAGGCCGGCGCCGTCATTCATGCTCTCGTTATATACCCCGCTCACGAAATCATGAATGTTCCGCAGCATGCTCGTCGTGAAATATATCTTCATGTTGTCCGCTCCGGCGCCCTTGGTGTTCGTGACCGGATTGGCAAACGAGACATACAGCGTGTCGTTGGTCGAGGTGGAAGTGAAATCCGCGGGAGAATGGAGAACCGCATTGGTTTCGGAAAGGTAAATGGAATCTGCAACCGCATAGTTCGGAACAACGACCAGGGCATGCTTGATATTCTGCCCGGCCACCAGCGTGTAATTCATGTTGTACGTAAAACCGGTCTGCACGCCCATCGCGGCCGTGGTCGGGGAAATGGACGCGTTCCCGGACGCCAGCGGCTGGTCGTCGCTGGAGTAGGTGACGCTGAACTTCTTCAAAGTCGGTGTGATATCCACATCGTCGCTCTTGAGGATGACTTTGTACCGGAACTTGGCCGCGGGCTCGGGAGAATCGAATTCAAAGGACTTCTCTTTGTGCTCCACGCTCCAGTCGCTCACCACCCCGTCGGGACTCATGGTCTGGGTCTGAATGAGGATCGAACTGACCTTGGAGGTGATCCCGTCCCAGGTCACCGTCCCGAAATTCTTCAACGCGGTCGGAGATCCAAAATCGATCCACGGGGAAACGTATTCCCCGCTATACATGTACCCCGTACCGAACACCATCATTTCACCGACATGCGGGTAATCGGTCCGCGTCTCGGTGACTTTGTATTGCACGAAACGGGCGTACTGGGGCGAGAAAGTCACCTCGGAATAATCGTACCCGCCGGCATCGGCATTGGAAATACCGGCGTTGCTCATGACCGCTCTTTCAGTGAACTGGTTACTCGACTCGGAAGTGTAAACACCGGTCACGGAGGTTCGGATCGAATATCCGCGGAGAGATTCCTTCGGCCAGTTCTGCTCGTTGGTCCCGCCGGTATAGATGCGCACCCTGTTGACCCGGTAATAATCCTCGAGATACGCGGTCATGGGAGTAACCGTGGTGGGGTCTTCGTGATACGGTTTCCCCATGGTGATATCGCCGTCGGTGATCTTGTCATCGGGGCAGGGCTTCCCTTTGGCGAGATTCTGGCCCTCAATCCTGCGAAGGCTGATTCCACCGCCCGCGGCGGCTCCGGATTCAACCCCGCCCCTGCCCATGGAATCTATCCCGTAATATCCGGCGATCACTTCCAAACGGGGATGAGACGTATAGTCCATCTTGCCCATCTGTCCGTTGATGACATCATTGAGACCCTTGGACGGAGCGGTGTCCATGAACGCCGAATCGAACTTGTACCATTCCGCCTTGTTCATGTCGGTGGGGAAATCGCCCGCATAATAATACCAGATGGCCGGGAACAACCGCAGGTTCGAGGCCACCGCGTCGTAAACGGAATATCGCTTCATGGTGCTCGTCCCAAGCGTGTCCGCGCCGGCCGCGATATTGATCATGAGACCGTTGCCGTTTCCCACCCCCAGGTTGTCCACTTTCACCGCGACCAGCATTTCCTTGGTCGACCCGGTTACCGTCATGGAATCAATCGTCGCGTAGTTGCCGTCATTGTTCGACGGAGTATCGATCCGCTTCCCGTTGATGTACAACTCATATTTATCCACCGCGGTAATATACACGGTATACTTGTCATACGGGGCGTTCGGCCCGGCAAGTCTCGCAAAATAATATACTGTGTTCGGCCAGGACGTCCATTCCACAGTCTGCTTGCTCTGCACCGCGGCGGTGGATGGATTCGCAAATACAGCCAGCATCAACCCGGCCAAAAACACAATCATTGCACAGTATTTAATACATCTCCGCAATGTAACCTCCACAAAAAATACCCGGCTAGGACATTACTCTATCCGAGAGATGTCAGTCTCATTCTCCCCACTCTGTAAGGAGTGTATTCCAGAAGCTCTATTCTCGATACAATCATCCAGGTTGAAACTTTCACCTCCTTGGCCGGCCTGAAAGATGTATGGCCACCGAACTTCCCAGAAGTAGCGGCTTGGTGTATGTGTATAAATAATGTCTGAAATTATCCGCTAATAGACCGCTTTGCAACAAGATAAACCGATAACCCCACACTGCCGGGAACGGTCTCGAATCCAGAAAACTTTTTAACCTACATATTTATATATAAAGACTGACGCCCGATGCAACACTTTTTTTACAGAAAATGAATTTTCCTTCGACCGACCGACCGTCCCTCCCGGATCGGACAGCTCACCCGTCCGGATCGCCCTTCGGCAGGGGTGCTTTGCACCCGGCAAAGCGTCACTGGCCCCGGCGCGATCCACCCGGACCGAATCCGAAACCACCCCAAACCATCCCGCATCATCGTCCGAGGGCGGAAAAATCCCCTGTTCCGGACCTTTCTTTGGGCAGCAGAGATATTCTAATGAATTTGCAAGGTATTTACAATACGGAAAAGTGTTTTTTTTCATTTTTTTCAGAATATTTCCGGAAGCCATTTCCCGGAGATTCATTTTCATCCCCTGCCACTGTAAAAAAACTTCCGCCCCCCGGAGAAGACCGTTCTTTCTCGCACCATTTCGGAATGGATGCGGGTTTCCCACTCCAAACCACACATACGCCCCCTGTTCAATTCCGGCGCCACGGCAGGGGAACGGTGGCCGGATACGGAATTTTACCGTAACCGGAACGCCCCCGGGCGGTCGCCCCGCGGATCATGCGCCGTATGGCAACACCACGCATCCACGAATGCATGGAAGGTCCGGTTCGCGGGGAGGAACGCCGGGATTCCGCGCCCCTTCACAGCGTCGATCCACCGCCGGGAACAACCCGCTTTCCGGGATTATCCCGGACTGAATCCCCGGTCTCCGCCCGCCGCAGTCCCCTGCATTCCGCGTTGACGGTTACACTCCGGTCATATATTTGCAGTATGGCCCGCTTTTTGCTAAAATAAACATCATACCATCACCCAAAAACCTTAAAAGGTGACATTCCGTCATTTTTTATGTTCACCGTTGCGGTCATCCTGTCTTCAATGGGCGAACGTATCCGGAAAGAGCGGACCGTTCAAAAATACCGGTTCCTTTTCGGCCATATCGGTATTATTATCCAACGTAATCTTTTTAAAGACCTTATACCAATTCCCATTCAAAATCCGTAGAAAGGAATCCTTGTGTTTCCTTTC
>CAYRTQ010000205.1:0-8376 GCA_964426865.1 uncultured bacterium | reverse complement strand
CCGACCGCCCACTTCATGAACGCGAACCACCACCAGAACAAGCCGTACGAGGTGAACGCGACCGTACCAAACGTGTTGCCGTTCCTGTATTCCATAAATCCGGTGATGATCTGCGCCAGACCGCCGAACGCGAACGCGAGCGGAATGACCGCGGGCAGGGCGTCCGCGGCCAGGAATCCGGCGTTGATCACACTCAAGACCACCGTGGTCAATCCAAAACCGACGAGCCCCAGCGGGGCGGGATTTGCCATTTTTACCGATTGCTCCGACATGTTCGTCTTCCTCCGGAAGAAATATGCTGTGGTGGTAAGCAATCCGGGGCGCACACATCGTGAGGCCCCGCGATCCCGAAATCCGCGATCCCATAACATCAGCCGTCCCCGGAGTCACTGCCGTCACGGTCCCTTCCGTCATTCCCATCCCGTCCATTCCCCCAGGCCGCCGGTCATCATACCGGACAACGGGAAGGCCGCGCCGCTCGCAGTCCCGATCACCCCATCCTCCCCCGGCAAGTTTCAGCAAACCATCCGGGGGCCTCCATCGCCATCAACGGTCACCTCCTTTCCATGGGCTTACGCCTGAATTCCGGCGGTTTCGAGTGGCTGTTCCCACCGGTCTGAACCATGCCTCGCATGGACATGGGTCTTACCCGGCGCAGGGACCGGCATGGATGTTCATTCTGTGAATCCCCCGAACCACGGGGAAAATATCCCTCCCGTGCGCTTCTTGCTCTGTCAACCGGAAGATGCGGGGCGTACTCTTCTGTTAGCTGGCTTCGACACGCTCAGCCAGCGGTAGACGCTCAGCCAATGTCGGGCGCTGAGCCTGCGGACACTGAGCCTGTCGAAGTGCCGAAGTGTCGAAGCGCAGACCACCCAACGGTATGGATTTGACATCCCACCCCTTCCCGCGGCTCTTCATCCCTTCCTTTGCACCCTCGCGGAATACAGCGCATCGTATCCGAGTGTCGAGGCAAGCGCGGCCTCGTTTGCGGACGATATGGAAGACACGCGTTTGGTCAGACGGTATTCGTCCGGAGAAAGGTACCGCTCGATGAACGGTAATCCGGGGGTGTAGTAAAACGATCCGCCGGGCAGCAGCGAGGAAAGGATCGCCTTGTACCGCACGGCGTATTCGGACGGATTCCCCATCGAATGCGCGTCATGGAAAATGAAATGGTTGGAGAACGCCATGTGGGAGATGACCGTTCCCCAGCGTTCCCTCCCATCGCACGCCTCGAACCAGTCCATGCGGATCAGGAATTCCGATTTCCCGACCTCCCGGTCCACCCCGACCGCTTTGAATCCCCGCGCATTCAGATATCTCACCAGGTTTCCGGAATACCCGCACCCGATATCCAGTATGGGCTGCCGTAAATCGCGCGTATCGATCCCGAGCGCTTCCATCTGGAGTTCGGGAGAATATTCGTTGCATACCGGTCGTGCGAAAATGAAACTTCCCCCGGAGGACGGATCGAGATACCGGGCGACATTGTCGCTCAGATCCCGGAAATGGTCTTCCAGAAGCTGGCGCATCCCGGCGGACAGTTCCTCGAGGGATCGCTCTTCGGTCAGCAGACCGCGCATGTCATCCAGGTACCGGCGATAGAGCTTTTCCAGAATGGCCCGATCATCCGCGTCGAACGGGAAGAACTGGTTGCTGCGCAGGGAGAACTCCATCGCGCGGGAGACGAAGACATCCAGGATGATGCCGTACAGCTCCGCGTCGCTCAATACCCCGAGAATTTTCTCACGGTTGTCCGCGATGAATCCGACCGCACGGGAGTCCACTTCCCGGAAATCGTGGTCCATCTCATAGACATCGCGCAGGGATTTCGACCGGCTCTTGCGGTATCGCTCCACAATGGAATGTTCCATTTCGGAGCAAAACTCCCGGAGAGTCGAATCACCGCCCGGATCAGTCATCCCGCACTCCGAATGACCTCCAGACGAGCCCGGGCGTCCGGATTGGAAACGAAAAATTTGCGAAGCTCCGCGCAGGCGTACTCGGAACAGAACGCGCAGCTCTCGATCCCCCGCCCCCGCGCGCAGGCCCGGAAACCGCAGTTTCCGCACCCGCCGTACAGCGTTCCGCCCTCGGTACGGCACCCGTCGCAGGCTATGCATTCCCGGGTCGGGAGGACCGCATCGCGGCTCTCGCCACAGAGCCGTACGATGGCCTCCCGCATCTTTTCCTTCCTTGCCGCGTCCTCCTCACGGGTCGCCCACAGGATGGGGCACCCCTCACACATCATGCCGCAATACGCTATTGCTTTCACACCATACCTCTTGAATAATGAAACGATATCAGGGTCAGAAAATTAACAACCGTCATGCCCGGACGAAGCGGGACCACCTATCCCCGGTCACCCTCTCGCCAGACGCAGCGCCTCCTTGATATCTTCCGCGATCATCTGACGCTTGGATTTCTCGATGAAAAAAGCGGGACCGGCCTGGAGATAGGAGGGAAACGCCCACATTCCCCGGAAAAAGTATTCGTTCCCCCGGAGCTTGTAGGTCGATCCGGCGGGAATCACCCTCGGCTCCCCGGCGCGTTTCGCGATGGCGTTGACCGCCCGGATCGCCGCGTCCCCCATGAGGAGAAGCGCCTTCGCGTCCGGGAAAAGGGCCAGTTCCCGCTCCAGGAGACGCGAACAGGTGTCGATCACCCTCCCGGCAATTCCATACCCGGTTTTCCCGCATTTCACCGCGCTGGTGAGATAGACGCCCAAACCGAGAATGTCCCGGATGGACGATACCTCCTCTCCGGCGTCACGAAAAGCCTGCACGGTGGTTCTCGCGAACAGGGGATCGCCCTCCGCGTAGTAGAAATCCCCCGGATTCTCCGGCGCGGCTTCCGAGATCAGGATGACGGATACCGCACCGGGGAGTATCTCTATATCCGGAACGACGCGCCGGTCGGAACGCACCCCCTCGCAGGAGGGGGATTCGCAGCAAATGGAGTCGCTCACGCGCATGCCGTTTTCCTTCATGGTGGTATCAGAGTGCGTTGCTGTAGGCCACGATGACAATGGCGATCATGAGCACCGCCAGCCCGCGGTTGAGCAGCGAGCGCGCCGGTTTGGGAGCGCCTTTCCATTCGCCCCGGAAGATGCCCCAGAGATTGCCGGTGAGAATGAGCGAACTCATGAAGAGCACCCATCCCACCACCACTCCCCAGCCGCCGAGGGCCGAAGCGCCGATGCTGTACAGGTACACTCCGCCGATCCAGAGGAGCCCCATGCACGCTCCGAGCACAAGATTCCGTCCGAAACCGGGGCCGATGAATCCGCTTGCGGTTTTACGGGTGAACATGAGCCAGAGACTGTACCCGGCGTTCACGATGCATCCCACGGTGAGGAAAGGCAGCCAGACGGCCACGGCGGCCACGAGGTCCGGAGCGCCGAGGATTTTCGCCTGTTCCGCGAGACGGGTGCTGTAGGCGAAGCCGATGTTGAACAAGCTGGAGAGCACCCCCGCCATGATGCAGATGGCCAGCCCCGCGGCAAACGATCCCTTGATGGCGGAGGAACCCTGCGGCTGTTTTCGCGAACCGGCTTTGGAAATCATGATGATGCCGACCAGCACCAGAATGGTTCCGCCGATGAGCACCAGACTCCTGAGCGTGAGGAGCAATTCGGGATGAAAAAACGCCAGGGGGATAAGCGCCCCCAGGCAGGCCACCTGCCCGAGGATAATGGGATAGGCCAGCGCCATGCCGAGACGATCCATGCCCAGACCCGTGCCGATCGCTCCGACGCCCCAGCCCGCGCCGAAAAGAAGGATAATGATGAACTCCCGCGGGGTCATCGTTCGGAGCACATCCATGATATTGGGGATCATGAGATATGTGAACAGCCAGTTGATGACCAGCAGCGCGGTGATCGAAAACACGAACCAGGAATGTTCCCACTCCCACTTCCGGGTATAGGTGGCGGGCAGGTAGAACGATCCCTGCGACACCCCCGCGAGCAGAACCAGCGCGAGTCCGAGCGCGAGCAGCATATCAGATCCTTTCGAAAAAAGAAGAGAGTAGACAGAAACCCGGAGCCGGAAATCACACCTTTCTCCGGAGATATCCTTGATCCCCGGACCGCGTTACGCTTTCACTTTTGGGCTGTACCCCTTGACCTTGGGGCTTTGGGCTTTGGGACCGGAGCTTTGGGATCCCGCTTTCCCCACTTCCCACACGTTCTCCATCTTCAGCCCTTTTCCGGGGGCAAGTTCCTGCTCGAAACCGTTGATCTCCAGGGTGATTGTTTTCGCGGATTTGTCGCAGCCCAGACGGCAGGCCTCGACCGCCCCATCCGGGAACCGGTTCTCCATATACCATCCGCCCTTTCCGCTGGTCACTCGCCAGACACCGGCGGGACGCTTCTCCCCGTCGCGGTAGAAATCGGCGGTTTTCACCGTCTCCAGAGCGCCGCCTTTCCCGGCGGTCAGGATCGAGGCGTCCGCGGGATCGGCGGCCACCTCCATGCGGCAGACCAGACGGGCGATGATGGGTTTACTCGCGCTGTTGGTGATGGAGGAGGCGATGGCGATGCGCGTTCCCTTTTCCGGGAGAGTGATGGTGCGACGGAATGTCAGGCCGTTGGCCCCTTTCCCGGTGAGCGTGAGCGTGCGGCCTTTCAGTTCCGCGGTGTAGGGATTGGCGAACCCGGTGGAGGACCAGGTGCGGGTGGTGGACTCCTCATAGCCGCCATAGGCGGGATAGAAGTAGTTCAGGGCGTCGGTGCGCGCGAGGAGGTTTTCGCCCGTGCTCTTGAGGGTGACTCCCACGATGCGACCGCCGAGAGCGGGAACCACATCCAGCTTCAGATCGCCGTTCTCCACGGAAACCACGGGGTGCTCCTCGAACCGCTGTTTCAGGAGAGCGATGCCGTGACAATCGAACGGCTCCTCGCCGAAAGCGGTGACCTCGAATTTCTTCATACCCTCCTGAAAACGGTCATAGTCGGCCATGGTCACCCGGTTGCCGACCGGTTTGTATTTGCCGTCCGCGACCGCAAGCCGTCCGGAATCGCGCATGAGCCGCAGGTACTGTATGCCGAGGCGGTTCTTCTGGATATAGTACAGCGCGGTGGTATCGGCGACGGCCAGCTTCTCCGCGACCGCATACAGGCTGTCCATGCTCGCGATGGCGGTATCCGGCCAGACCTCGGGCGTGGGAGCGGTGAAAATTCTCAGGTGCAGGTCCGGGGATTTCATACGGTTCTCGCCGAGATCGTACACCGCGCGCATGGGAGCGTACGCCGGGCCGTAGATGGCGCGCATCCACTCGTTCACCAGCGTGTCGAGATTATCCCCGGGACTCCAGAGCAGACGCGCCATGACCCAGGCGCGCAGGTCGGCGTCGGAACTCCCGTTGCTCGTATACGCGCCCTGCATGAAGATTCCGCTGACCCCGCTTTTCGAGTAGGTCTTGATGGAGGAATCGACATTCCGGAAATTCGGGAATGGCATGAGATAGTGGCTGAAATCGGTGGCGTAATGCCAGATGAAAATCTGGTCGGTGAGCTTTCCCCATCCGGCGAGGGTGTCGCTGAACTGTTTCGTTTCCGGCGATGTGCACTCGGTGAACGGGTGGCCCGCGCACATGTAGATGGGGCAGAGCCGCACGAGCACGTTCTTGCGGGGCCGCACCGTTTTCGGGGGCTTCTCGGAAAACATGTAGGCCAGGGTGCAGACATAGTTCTCCGGATGCTTCTTTTCGACCAGTTCGGCGACCTGGTTCACGAACGTGATGTACAGCCCGGAGGGCGCGCCTTCCGCATCCATCACCTTTTTACATTCCGGACATTCGCAGTATTTCTCCACATCGTTCTGGGAAAGGGTGAAAATGTGGTGGGCGGGATCGCTGTCCATCCAGGCGATGAGATTCTCCGCGGCGATTTTCACCACGTCGGGATTGGTCAGGCAGCGCTGGACATACCCGGTCACCCGTTTCCCGCCGATCATGGGGAAATACTCCGGGTGTTCCGCGAAAAGCGAGGTCGGAATGAGCTGGTCGAAGGTATGGACGCCGAGCACGGTCACATTTCCGCCCCGGGTGGAATCGAGCGCCGCGTTGCCGGAATTCACCCGGTTGCGGGCCGCCCAGTCGCCATCGAACGCTTCCTTGATGAAAGGCTCGCGATACATGAATTGGGGGATGACCCGTTCATTCAGGGCTACCCCTTTCAGCACCTTGCCTTCCGGGAAACGGGTCACCCGGTTGGTGTACCACCGGAAGCCGATCCGGTCCAGGAAGGTATAGACGCCATACATGGTTCCCCGGAGTTTTCCCCCCGCGATGACGATATCCGGCGAACCCCCTCCGGCGGGCACGGTACGGAGAAGAAAGCCCTCATCGCCGAGACTGTCCGTTCCCGCCGTTTTCTTCCCGGAGAGGAGTTTCTCCGCTGCGGCAGAGAATCCCACGAAGATACGGGGCGGCTGCTGCGCCCGTGAATCGCCTTCCGCCACCACCGGGAGCTCTGCGCCGGTGGCGAGCTTCACGAATCGCTGCAATTCCTCCGCGGCGTGACGCTCCGAAGGGGACGGGGCGGCGGGAAGCACCACGGCATAGGAACTCTTCCCCTCCCCGGCGATGATATATGTCTTTCCCGCGCCGCAGGAAAGAGCCAGCGCGCCAAAAAATGCCGCGAACAGAACAGCGGCGCAGTACTTCCCCGACCAACCGCGTTTCATGCGTTATCCTCCGTAAAAAAAGCGCCCGACTGCCAAAGTACCTGAGTACCTGTGTAAAAAAACGGTGTTTCGCGGTCTTCCATGAGTGCATGCCAGACTGGACATGATTCGCATTTGCCTGTTACAAAAGCGCTTTCGTGGGTAAATAACTTACTGCGCCCCTTCCACTTCCGCTGTACTTTTCTTGAACGCCAAGAAAAGTACCAAAAGAAGGCGTGTCCGGGAAAAGCCAAGGACTCCCCGTGTACGGCATGGCTTCCGGGGACCGCTGAACTCGCTGTCGCTCAAACAGCAGCGGTCCACTACCCCGGAATCCATTCCATACCCGGGGGGCTTTTCCAGGACAGGTGAAACCGCACAGCCAGCGTTTACTCACACAAAACCGCAAAGAACCAAAATAACCCCCCAAACAGATCCGGAGAAGATGCCTCGTCCCGGAGGAAATCAGGGACCGGGAATCACTCCCCTTGTGCTTCCGGGCCTTTGCCCCCGTTGCTCCGCACGCATCACCGCTCGAATACGGTGCACCGCGAAGGCCCCAGTTGGAGCGGATATTTCCCGTACTGGCGCACCAGATTCACCACATAATCGTACCGCTGGCCGGAAACATTGCCGGGCACGGAGTGGTCGGACTGGAAGATAAGCCCGCCGCCACGTGCGGCGCAAAGTTTCCGGAGCACTTCGCGCTTGAGATCCTCCATGCTCCCATCGGCCCAGACCGTAACATCCATGTTGCCGCAGAAGGCGATACGGTGACCGTAGCGTTCCCGCAGATCCACCACGTCCAGCCCCGCCTTGGCTTCCAGAGGGTTGTAGGCATCCACCCCGATCTCGATGAAATCCTCGAAAATACGCCGCACATTGCCGCAGCCGTGATAGATCACCGGCAGCCCCGCCTCGTGGCAGGCCTCGATGATGGCCCGCACTCCGGGTTTGAAATACTTCCGCCAGTATTCCGGCGAAAAGAACATGTCCTTGCGGTAGGCGACATCGCCCCATATGACCATGCCGTCGAGAAGGCCGTCCGCCGCCTCGATCTGGGCTTTCGCCAGTTCCAGGGAGAAAGCGTTGATGCGCTCCACGAATTGTCCCAGTTCCTCGGGGTAGAGCGCGATCCAGAGCAGCGCGTTCTCCGACCCGATAATGCGCCAGAGCATCTCGTACCCCTCGCACACGCTGCCATACACGGGAAAATCCGGCCAGAGAGACTGTACGCCGTCGAGCCAGGGCGGGAGATTCCGCGCGAACCCGTCCCCCACCCCGGCGATCTGGTTGTCGCCTCCGGCGGTGAACCGGCGCCCGTCGCGGGGATCATCGAAACGGAACGCCGCCATCTTCTCCACGGTGTCGGTTTCGAACGTGAGATAGGCGGGCATGGGATGGTCGAACTTTTTCTGGATGACCGCCTCGAAACCGGTGCGGACCACCACTTCCTCCCCGTCCTCCCGGAGAATTTCGAATGCCTTGATATGCGGATCCATGTTGGGAACGGTGGCGATCCAGTCCAGGTCGTAGTAACGGTAAATATCGGTGTCCGGCGGCAATCCGAGGTCTTTTTTCCAGCGTTCGATGAAACTTCCCCAGAAAAAATCGCTGATGGGTACGCGGTCGGGCTCCCGGTGACGGAGGGCCTTGTTCATACGGTCGAGTTTGGCGAGGCAGTTGGCGGTTCGTTCCATGACGG
>CAYRTQ010000204.1:0-8409 GCA_964426865.1 uncultured bacterium | reverse complement strand
CGTGGAACAAAAAAATATAAAGTGATCGTGGAAATGATTGAACGGAATCTGGACCCGCCGGGTGTCGCGGAGTATGAGATAAAGCCGACCGTATCGAATCACCATTTTATGGAAAAAGAATAGCGGCATCATCCAGGAATATCGCAGGAGGGGGAATACCCTTCCTCAATTCTGACTTGCGTCTTCTCCTTTTTCCCAAAAGGACACCCCATGACTTTCAGTATCGACTCCCTGATCGTCGCTCTCTATTTCTGCATCGTGTTCATCGCCGGATATTTCATCAGCCGACGGGGACGAGCCTCCACCGACGAGGAGTTTTTGACCGGCGGGCGCACCCGGACCTGGTATCAGACCGCCCTCACTCTTTTTGCCATGGGGGCCGACCCCGCAGTGATGAGCACGGCGGGACTGGGATTTCTCTGGGGATTTTATCTCATGCAGTGGCCGGGAGTCCACATGTGGTTCACCACATGGTTCGCGGCCATGTTCCTCATCCCCATCTACTGGCGTTCCCAGATCACCACCACGCCGGAATATCTGGAAAAACGGTTCAATGTCCAGAGCCGCGCGGTATTTTCGCTCATTATGATTTCGGTGCTCATCGTCACTCTCGCCGGAGCGATGTTCCTGGGCGCTCTCCTGCTGAAAAACCTCCTGGGATGGTCCATGTTCGCCAGTGTGCTGCTCATCTCGGGAGTCGTCGGATTCTATGTCATTCTGGGGGGAATGAAGACGGTTCTGTCCCTGGATTTCTACCAATCGATTTTCGTCATTTTTACCCTTTTTGTCTCCATGGTCATGGCGCTGGTGAAAATCGGCGGGTTGGAGAAATTCGCTTCCATGCATGCCTTGGGAAACGCGAAAGTGCCGCTGGCGAGCATCTTCCCCCCCTCGGACTGGTCGATGGATACCTCCCTGTACTTTCCGATGCAGGCGGTGCTGGTCTGGGCGACCATCGCGGGAATCGGGTGGATGTCTCTCAATTATGGCATGGCCCAGCGTCTTCTTGCCGCAAAGAATGAGCGCGAGGCACAGAAAGGGCTGTTGGCGCTCAGCATTCTCCTCGTGTTCTATCCGTTTTGCGCCTTCCTTATCGGAGCGGTCATGCGGGTGCTCTCCCCGAATATCCTCCCCGATGAATCATTCATGCGGGTGATCCTCGACTTGTTCCCGGTCGGGATGCGGGGCGTTCTCGTGGCGGGGCTCATGGCCGCGCTCCTCTCCACGGTCGACGGCATGCTTACGGCGTCGAGCACGATGTTTTCAAAAGATATTTATCTGCGCATCCTGCGACCGTCCGCGGGGAGCGCCGAACAGAAAAAGGTCGCCCGCATCGTGGAGGCGCTCACGCTAGTCGCCACCATCGCCCTCTTCCCGCTCATCATCAAGAGCCAGTCCGCCATGACATTCATACAGAACTTCTACGGCGACGTGCTCGGCGTGGTGGTGGCGCTCTATCTCTCGGGGATTTTCAGTACGCGCACCACTCCCCGCGCGGGATTCATCGCGCTTGTCTCGTGAGTCGCCTTCGCGGTGGGGCTGGATGTTTTCACTCCCATCAACTTCGCCTATATCGGGTTTTTCTCCTTCCTGTATGCTCTGACGGCGGCGCTCCTCCTGAGCCGTTTGGAACCCGCGCTTTCCCGGGAACGGCTCGCGAACCTGACCATTTATACCCTGCCGGATGCCAAGGGACCGTGGGTCGGCCTCAAGTCCTGGCCGAATCTCTGGAAATGGGCGCTTTTCATCGCCGGAATCTGGTTCAGCTTCTGCTTCCTTTGGGAATGGTATGTGACCCGGTGACCGTTGGGAACGAATTCTCAATTTCGCTTTGGCGCTATTTCTCTTTACGGAGGTTTTCATGAGGAAATACCTGGCAGTTGCGGCGCTTTTCCTGGGAACCGCGGCATTCGCGGCGGCGCAGAATCCCCCGGCTGTCAATACCTTCCTGGACGGCTCCCTTTTCCGGGATGTCACCGCGCGGTCCGGCTTCTACTACAATGGCCACGGCAAATGCACCGCCATGGCGGATTTCGACCGCGACGGCCGTCTGGATCTGTACATCAGCGTGGTGTACGGCCGTAACAAGCTCTTCCGCAACGAGGGAAACCTCACCTTCCGTGATGTGACCGAGTCCTATGGCGTGGACTGCAAATACGACACCCACGGCATCGCGGTCGCCGATTTCAACAACGACGGGTATCTCGATATCTTCACCGCGAACAATCTCGAAGCCCTGACCGAAAAGCGGGGAGTGGATATCCAGCAGCCGAATTTCTTCTACATCGGCAATGACGAGGGATACTTCGAGAGCGCGGTGGCCTCACGGGTGGCCGGGGGACCGTTCAACTACTCCTGCGGGGTGACCACCGCCGATGTGAACGGTGACGGCCTCCTGGATCTGTATGTCGCCGAGGGAGGCTACCGGAGCGGACCCACCTGCGCGAATTCACTCTACATCAACAACGGCGACGGCGCCTATCGCGATATCGCCGTGGCAGCCGGAGTGGCGGACGACGGCAACGGCTATTGCTGTTCCTTCTGCGATTACGACAAGGACGGCGATCCCGATCTGTACGTGGGGAATCTCAATGACAAGGACAACATGGGCACCCGCCGTCTCTATCGTAACGACGGCAATCTCAAGTTCACCGATGTCACCGGGAAACTGGGAATGCGCGCCAATGGTTACAATGTCACCTGTCTCTGGCTCGATGTCAACAATGACGGGTTCCAGGATCTGTTTCTGGCCAACAGTGTCGGCACCGGCGCGGCGGCAGACCCCAAATTCGGCGCGAACACCCTGTTCCGCAACAACGGCGACGGCACATTCACCGATGTCTCGAAAGAGTCCGGGGTGGATATCGTGACCAACAGCCGCGGCGCGACGTTCGGCGACATGGACAATGACGGCGATCTCGACATCTATGTCACCAACAGCATGAACGAATCGCTGGTGTTTATCAACGACGGCAGGGGGAAATTCACCGAATCGCGGGCGAAGACCGGCGGATCGGTCTTTTACGGTCACGGGTGCGCGCTGGGCGATCTGGACAACGACGGGGACCTGGACCTCACCGTGGGGAACTGGCGGCGGCCCATGGCATCCAATCCCGGTGAATGGAAACTGTTCGAGAACCAGACCAACACCAAGGGCTTCCTGAAATTCGACATTACGGGGACCCATTCCAACCGTTCCGCCATCATGAGCAAGGTGAGCCTCTATGATGCAGGAAAAGCCAAGACCGGGTCCGCCCTGCGCGGATACCGCGAGGTGTGGGCGGGCAGCGGGACGTTTCCCGGAAACCCCCTGCAAGTCCATTTCGGGGTCAATGCCGGGCAAAAATACGACGTGGTGGTGCTCTTCCCCTCGGGGAAGGAAGTAGTGCTCCGGGATATCGCTCCCGGTCAGACGTTGAAAGTGGTCGAACCGAAATAGGTATTTGATTCAGGATGGAACAACCCTCGGGAAAGGCGCTACCGGATGCGTCCTTTCCCGAGGGGCGACGGGTGTGGCCGTCGCGGGGCGGGCGTTCGAAAAATCGATCTTCCGCCCGGAATGAGACTTGTATCACATTTTAACTCTTCCGAACCGTGTATCTTTTCTGTCGTTTCCAAATTACAGTGTGCGCTGATGTTATTCGTGGTTTCGGAGCCATCCGGACACCTATGGCCCTGCATTGATTTTTTTTCGCAACGGGATGCGGAGAGGAGGTGATATTAGAACCCGGGGTAAATCTATGCCCATAAGTATTTTGGGATCGTGCGGTCAAAATTCCGTTTCACAATCCAAAATCTTTCAGAGGGGAAATTCACGATGAAAAGATTGCTCATGCCGTTCATGCTCGCGCTCGCCATATTTGCGGGATGTAATTCGAGCACCGGGAACGACAATAACGACGAAAACAATAACAATAACAATAACAATACCGGCAACGGCGGCAAATATGCCGTAGCGGGATCAGTACGGCTCACTTCCGCGAGTGGCGCGGCTATCTCCGGCGCTACCGTGGTTCTGGCCACCGCCAGCCAGACCACCGTTACCCCGTTGACCCTGACCACGGGTTCCGACGGCAAGTTCTCGTTCGGGAATGTCGCCGCGGGAAACTATGTGGTCACGGTCACCAAGAGCGGCTATACCTTCGACCCCCTGTACGTTGCGGTCACCGTGACGGACAAAAACGTCGCGGTCCAGACGTTTGTCGGGACAACGGTCAATACCGGCGGAAATGCGGGATCCGCCACCCTGTATCCGCTCAAGGTCAACGCTACCTGGACGTTTGACTCCGTTATGGATGCATTCTCCTTGAAAACCAACGGAACGGCGATCGACAAGGTGACCGGTACAAAGTCCTTTGGCGGAAAGACCTACTGGATGCTAACCACCAGTGAGGTCTATTCGGACGAGACAAGCTACGATGATGAGGCGTATTTCCGGGTCGAGAACAATGTCCTGTATTCGTACGGAACGGATTATCTCGACAAGGTTGTGTTCAAGACGGCCAAGCCCGCCCAGGTCGCGAACCTTCAGAAGATGGTGCAGACCGGATACGGCGAGTATCCCCTGTTCAAGTTCAATGTCGCGGCCGGCACAACCTGGGATATTTACAACGATTCCGGCGCTTCCGGGGGCAACTCGTACAAGTATATCAGTACCGGGAAGTATGTGGGGACCGAAACCGTGGGAGCCTATGCCAACTGCGCGAAATATGAATTTGATTACCGGTCGGAAGGGGTTTACAACGATCTGAAAACCGGCGCAAAATGGCTCAGAACGGTCTGGCTCGCTCCCAATGTCGGTCCGGTCAAGACGGTCGAAGAGTTCTATTTTGGCGAGACGCTGGCCGACGTGTCTCTGTTCAGCACCACGACCAACACCCTGAAGACCGTTCAGCTTCCCTGAAGCGAACCACCGTGTTATTTGTGATAAATCCGCCGCCCGTATACGGGCGGCGGATTTTTATAGCGAGCGCTGTTGCGCGGAGGCGCCGGGGGAGGGGATGGTATCGGCGAAATATTTCGCTGACGGTTCACATTTCGATTGGGGCGGCGATGGTGAGGGGCTATATTACTGCGCATGAGGAGCTAAGTCTACAAAGGAATGGTATACAGTGGAACAAAACAAGATGAGATACGAGTACACCCTGATCCGCAGCCCCCGCCGCCGCACCGTGGGAATCACCGTCAACCCCGACAGCTCGATCACCGTCCGGGCCCCGGAGCGGGTTCCGGAATCGGCGATACAGCATATCCTGGAGCAGAAGGCCGAATGGATACGCGGGAAAGTGGAACTGAGTCTCAACAATCATCGCCGGCGCGCGCCGAAACGGTATGAGGACGATGAGGAGTTCCTCTTTCTCGGGAAGACCATCCGGCTGAAAAAAGTGCCGGGCGGGAAAGGAGTCTCCCTGCGGGACGACCGTCTCACGGTTGGGGTGACCGAAGGGGGCAACGGGAATGAGCGCTCACGGATGATCGCCCTGCTCGGTGACTGGTATCGCGACCAGGCGGCGCATATCCTTGCCGATCGTATCCTGTTCTGGCGGGAGCGGGTCAACGCCTATCCGAAGACCATGCGGGTAAAACGGCTCAAAAGCCGGTGGGGGAGCTGTTCCAACCGGGGAAACGTCAACTTCAACTGGCTCCTGATTCTCGCTCCCCCGCAGATCGTGGATTATGTCGTGGTGCATGAACTGTGCCATTTCCACCATCCGAATCATTCCCGGGCTTTTTGGGACGCCGTCCGCTCCGTGCTCCCCGATTACCAGGAACGCCGTAAATGGCTGAAAGCAAACACGGAATTCCTGACCCTGGATTGAAAGAAGGAAGTCCGAATAAAAAAGGCGGTCGCCCGAAAGCGATCGCCTTTTTCAATCATCAGGGGGATACCCTTATTGCTGTTCGGCAGTTTTGATCCGGTTGATCGCCCGCATGAGCGAGAGCCGGGCCCGCGCCTCATCGACCGGAAAGGCGTCCTTTTTCGAGAGGCGGTTTGAGGCCCGGTCCCGGGCGGCTTCCGCCCTGTCGCGATCAATGGTTTCCGGCCGTTCGGCGGTATGCGCTAGGATGAGCATCCGGTCGGGCATGACCTCGCAAAACCCTCCGGAAATGCTCAGGACCTTGCGTTCCCCCTCTTTGTCGTAAACGACCTGGCCGATTTGCAACCCGGTCAGGTACGGGGTATGCTCCGCGAAAATCTGGAACTCGCCCATTTCACCGGGAGCCAGCACCCAGTTCACGTCCTCGGAAACAACGGTCTTTTCCGGGGTGATGATGTCGAGTCGCAAGAGTCTTTCCGCCATCGTTTATCGACGCTCCAGGAGTTTCTTCCCTTTTTCGACCGCCATATCGAGCGATCCCACGTTGAGGAATGCCTGCTCGGGCAGATCGTCGAGCTTGCCGTCGATAATCTGCCGGAATCCCTTGATGGTTTCGGCCAGGGGTACATACTGGCCGGGCAGACCGGTGAACTGCTCCGCGACAAAGAACGGCTGACCGAGGAAACGCTCGCATTTACGAGCCCTTTGGACGATGAGCTTGTCCTCGTCAGAAAGTTCGTCCATTCCGAGGATGTTGATGATATCCTGGAGGTCCTTGTACCGTTGCAGAATGTTCTGCACGTCGCGGGCGGTCTGATAGTGATCGTACCCCACGGTACGGGGGTCGAGAATACGGGAGGTGGAATCGAGCGGGTCCACCGCGGGATAAATCCCTTTTTCCACGATGGCGCGGTTCAAAACAGTCGTGGCGTCCAGATGGGTAAATGTGGTGGCCGGCGCCGGGTCGGTCAAGTCGTCCGCGGGCACATACACCGCCTGCACCGAGGTAATGGAACCCTTGCGGGTGGAGGTGATACGTTCCTGAAGGGCGCCCATCTCCGTGCCGAGGGTCGGCTGGTATCCCACCGCCGAGGGCATGCGTCCCAGCAGTGCGGACACTTCCGAACCCGCCTGGACGAACCGGAAGATATTGTCGATGAAGAGGAGCACGTCGCGCCCTTCCTGATCACGGAAATACTCCGACAGGGTGAGCGCGGTGAGTGCTACCCGCTGACGCGCTCCGGGCGGTTCGTTCATCTGGCCGAACACCAGCGCTGTGGAATTGATCACTCCGGAGTCGGTAAAGTCGAGCCAGAGGTCGTTGCCTTCACGGGTGCGTTCGCCGACTCCGCCGAACACGGAAATTCCGGAATGCTGCTTGGCGACATTGTTGATGAGCTCCATGATGAGCACTGTCTTGCCCACTCCGGCGCCGCCGAAAAGTCCGATCTTTCCGCCCTTGGGATAGGGTTCCAGGAGATCGATGACCTTGATGCCGGTTTCCAGCATGGCGGTTTCGATGTTCTGGTCCGCAAACGCGGGAGCGTTCCGGTGAATGGGAAGCCGCTCTTTCGCCTCGATCGGACCCTTGCCGTCGATCGGATCGCCGATGACATTGATCATTCGGCCCAGCGTCGCGGGACCCACGGGCACTTCTATCGGCTTCTCCGTATTCACGACCGGCATGCCACGCACGAGCCCATCGGTGGTATCCATCGCCACACAACGCACTTCGTCTTCGCCCAGATGAAGCTGTACCTCGGCGATCAGTTTCGACCCGTCCGGACGCTGGATTGTCACCGCATCCAGAATATTGGGAATGGAACCGGGCGGAAACGTTACGTCGACAACCGGTCCGATAATCTGAACGATTTTTCCTTCTTGCATATGCTGTGCCTTCAGTTAAATGATAACTTCGGAATCCGGTCAGGCGATCGGATCACGGATACAGAGAGTTACGTTTGTTCCAGCATGCTGCACCGAGAAAAAACATCTCCGAAGCCGTCGCTCCCTTCGGGAGGGCAATTCCGGCGGGGAAGTCACAAAAAGCGAAAAATGACGGCTGAACTGCACCGTATATCTTGGTTTGATAAACTACTCAAAAGTCAAGGGAGAGTCAAGCGACTTTATCATATGCAAAACACCATTTTCGGGTAAACGGCCGGGGATGTTCACCCGCGGAAACCCTGCGTAGGGGCGGTTTCTCCCTCTGACGGACGAACAGTGCGTTCCGGGAGTGGGCGATGGTCTGCTACCAATTCCCCTTCAAGATCAGGAGAAAGGAATGGTTGTCTTTCCTTGCCCCCATCGGGGGAAAGGTGGCCGAAGGCCGAAAAGGGGGCTGCCTTTGCTACGGAAATTGAATCAAACTTGGTATGAGAGGATATGCCAACCATGTGCGTCTGCTGAGCAAAGTCGAAGCCGGGAAAGAAAATGAGCGCAGTATCCGGATGGTGAACGATGTGGAATGCGTTACGCGGAATGTTTTGCGGAGACAAAAAAAGAAGGGATGCCGATTGGCATCCCTTGATTTTTTGGAGCGGGAAACGAGACTTGAACTCGCGACATCCACCTTGGCAAGGTGGCGCTC
>CAYRTQ010000203.1:0-8685 GCA_964426865.1 uncultured bacterium | reverse complement strand
CCAGAACCAGTCGGAAAGCCTCATGGAAGCGGCCCACGCCATCGCCGATACCGTGACGTCGGGCGGCCAGTGCTACCAGGCGGGGTGGGACGCCGGACATACCGAGGCGGATTCCTGGCCGGGCCGCAACGGCGAGCCGGAAATCTTCTCCACCAGCTGGAATCCGGAGAAGGCGAAAAAGGGCGATCTGCTGCTCACCTCCGGCCAGAAAAACGCCGAGGAGATCGTCAAAAAGGGCGTGTTCATCGTCGGCTGCCCCAGCCCCTGGAGCGGCGACGCCCGCAATCCGGAAATGGTGCGGGAAGATGTGCAGACAATGAAGCTTCGCCCCTACGCCAATATTTTCATCGAGACCCGGGCCACCACGGTCGGCGGGCTGGTGGAACTCCCCGGCATGCCCGCACCCATCGGACCGATATCGGGGCTCACCGGGAAAACCACCATCTGGATGATGCTGGCCGATACCTGCCGCATCCTGGCGAAAAAGGGCGTCTCCCGCCCGGTGCGGGGCGACGAGCCGAAAGTGAAAGGCAGCGACACCCCGGATTACAAGGCCTTCGCGGGCTGGGCGAACCTGAGCGAACCCCTCATGGACGACTATTTCCAGGAAGTGATCAATCAGCTCGACATGGTCTTCGCGGAAATGGGAACCATCAGGAAGATCGCCGCCATGGCGGTCGATTCCGTCCTCAAGGGCGGGCATATCTATGGGTACAGCCGGTACAACTCGGTGGCGGGGGAAGCGGATACCCGACGCAGCGGGCTTTCCATCACCCAGGGCTGTTATGGATCCCGGTTCACCAACGAGGACCAGAAAAAGAAATTCCCCGGGAACGCCAACGACTGCGTGATCATGGGCATCACCAAGCCGGATGACGAGGTCGATCTCGCCATGCTCGACCTGTTCAAGTCGCGCGGCATGAAAATCGCCTCGATCGGCCCCATGACCCGCAGTATCCAGGTCCCCAAGGGACGCACGGTTCCCAAGGAAACCGATTATCACGCCGGGCGCATGTGCGACACCTACGGCCTCTTCGCGGTGAAAGGCTTCGACCAGCGCATCTGCCCGACCTCGGGAGTGGTGCTCGACCACCTCTTCTGGGTCACCATGATGGAAGTGGCGGAACAGTTCATCACCCGCACCGGCGGCGACATCCCCGGCGTATTCTACTCCGGCGCGCTCAAGGGCGGCATGGAAAACTTCTTCCGCATGCTGGAAACGTATCGGGACCAGAGATACAAATAACCGCTTGCCCCGTTCCCGGTAAAACTCACCCATCCACACCCCTCGCCTCTCAATGGGCGGGGGGTGATTCATATTGGAAATATCTGCGTTGTCAGATCAGGATTATGCACGGCTGAACAAGAAAAGCGGGTGCAGGACACAGGGTATAAGGCAAGGGAAAGCGGATGATGCTCGTGGAGACACGGGGAGTTAGCGGGGAAGAAACGGTGTTCAGCGGTTCCAGAAAACGGGTAAATGTGGCTGAATTCCGTAAAACAACTTGGGGCCGGACGAGATGCCGTATATCCGGTACTCATTTGTTGCGATAAGAGTTACAAAAACTTGCAAGCCGTTCGGCCTCATATTTTTTCAACCTGTATCATTTCAAAAACCTGCACTTTCTGTTTACGTTGAATGTTCTGTCATTATAGGTATGTTATCTCAAGCCGGACAGCGCTGGTCTGGATTGATCTTCACCGGGAAGAATTGCTGACAGACTGGGAACTCGCTGTTGCCGGTGAAGAACCGTTTCACATTGCGCCGCTGCAATAAGGAGGAAGATATGGAAAAACTCCTCGATGTCATCAGTGTAAAACCCCTTGAAGACTATACGCTGGAGCTTGTTTTTGATAATGGCGAGAAAAGAAATTTTGATATGAAGCCCTTTTTCAATCATAAGCCTTTTGCCAAACTCCGCGATTCCCTGCTCTTTTTTAAAGCTTCGGTACGGTACGGGACGGTTGTCTGGCCCGGAAATATCGACATTGCGCCGGAAACCCTCTGGGTGCGGTCCACGCCGGCATGAGGAATCCCGGAAAAGAAGCATCGCCCCACCCACACGCTTGCATCCCCCTCTAAAAATCCCCTATTACCGTTTGCGCTTTTCGTACGGCAACACACCCATTTACATACATTCAGGAGATATGGACACCGTGAGTGACGGGAAAGATTCCGATACCGTATTCGAACCGGTATCATCCAAGCCGGACTTCCCGTACTTTGAGGAAATTATCGGTTGCAGACTTGATTTTACCCGGAGGTGACAGAGAGGAAACAACTGGACCCCAAAGCCCGTCGCGGTAGTCTAAGGTGTGTAAACCTTGAGCGCCACGAAAGGAAAAAGTCCACAATGGCAGACCCCAAAATGATACAGGCGATGACAGGTCCAATCCGGAATAAGATAGAGTCCTTGGGTGAAAATCGTGATCTTTCGGAGTTGACCCCGGAGTTGGCGGAAGAAGTAACCCGGGCGATTAGCGAGGCGATTGCTCAGGCGGGAGTGGACGGATACCGGATGTTTCTCCAATTGTATGGAGTGCGAGAGCCGGATGGCGAGGAAATTTCGAAGGAAGAGGCCGCCCGAAATTCGCGCAATCCGCTGACAAAGTCGCCCTCCGCCTTTTGAATCCACTCATCAACCAGTTCGTTCATACAGAACCTTCCCGTTCTCCACGATATCTTTCATGAAGAAATCGCCCATTTTCAGCCTTTTCGCAATCTCTTCAGGCGTCCGGACAATAATATCCATGGGAAACGAGTGCTTGAGCGCCAGGGAAATTTTCACCGCAAAGTCCCATGTCGATTGTTCCGTGTCCACGACCACGAGTAAATCGACATCGCTGTCGGAGCCGGCAGTCCCTTTCGCATGGGACCCGAACAGAATCACCTTGCAAGGTCGGAATTTCTTCACAATAACCTGAACGGCATCAAGGATTTCGCGCATATTCACACGGTGCTGCTCAGAAGTTGTTTCTGTTCGGGCCATGAGTAATCTCTTTTTGAAGATATGCATCGAACCGTATCGTGAATAATATAGAACCGCATCGGTTTCAGTCAAACACATTTGTTTTTCAGCCTCCCGGGGACTGAAACAGTTTCACCTTTCATCCCTTCCCCGGACTTTCGGACCGGCCAAATTTCCCCCTCCCCCCTTGCAATTTCATTGAAAAATCCCTATATTACCGTTCTGTACTTTTCATACGGCAACACAACCATTTACATACATTCAGGAGATATGGACACCGTGAGTGACGGGAAAGATTCCGATACCGTATTCGAACCGGTATCGCCCAAGCCGGACTTCCCGAGGCTGGAGGAAAATATCCTCAAGTTCTGGGAAACGGATCGCACGTTCGAGGAATCGCTCCGCATCCGGAAAGGGCGGGGCCGGGATTTCGTGTTCTATGATGGACCGCCGTTCGCCAATGGGCTGCCGCATTACGGCCATGTGCTGACCGGGTTCGTGAAGGACGTGGTCCCTCGGTACAAGACCATGCGGGGGTATCATGTGGGACGGCGGTTCGGGTGGGACTGCCACGGCCTTCCCGCGGAGCTGGAGATGGAAAAGGTGGCGCATATCCACGGCCGCTTCCAGATCCAGGAGTACGGCATCGATCGTTTCAACGAGGGATGCAAGTCGCTGGTGCTGAAATATGTGGATGAGTGGGAGCGCATTGTCACCCGCCAGGGACGCTGGGTGGATTTTAAGCACGATTACAAGACCATGGACATAGATTTCATGGAGAGCGTGATCTGGGCGTTCAAACAGCTCTACGACAAGGGGCTGATGTACCAGGGATCGCGGGTGCTGGCCTACTGCTCACGCTGCGAGACCCCGCTTTCCAATTTCGAGACCCGCCTTGACAATTCCACCCGTCCCAAGCAGGACCCGGCGGTGACCGTGCTTTTCAAACTGCGCGATTCGGATCGTCTGCCGAAGAACACCTTCCTCATGGTCTGGACCACCACGCCCTGGACGCTGCCCTCCAATCTCGGCATTGCGGTGGGAAAGGACATCGAGTACGCGCTCTTCCGCGAGGGTGACCGTCACTACATTCTCGCCTCCGCGCGGGTGGAGTCCTACAAGAAGCAACTGGAGGGTGCCGAGCAAATCGGCACGTTGAAAGGCGCCGACCTGGCGGGGCTCACCTACGAACCGCTGTTCGATTATTTCAAGGATACCCCGAACGCGTTCAAGGTCATGACCGGCGATTTCGTGACCATCGAGGACGGCTCCGGAATCGTGCACATGGCTCCGGGTTTCGGCGAGGACGACCAGAAATTGTGCGAGGCCAACGGCATTCCCACCATCGCGCCGGTGGATTCCCAGGGCAAGTTCGACGAGCGGGTGCCGGACTACCAGGGCCGTCACGTCTTCGATACCAACAAGGACATTATCCGGCGTCTCCGCGATGAGGGGAAACTGGTCCGTCACGACACTATCGAGCACAACTACCCCTTCTGCTGGCGGTGCGATACGCCGCTCATCTACCGGGCGTTCCCGTCGTGGTATGTCTATGTCACCGCCATCAAGGAACGGATGCTGGAACTGAACCAGCAGATCAACTGGATTCCGGAGCATATCCGGGATGGCCAGTTCGGACGATGGGTCGCCGAATCCCGGGATTGGTCCATTTCCCGCAACCGGTTCTGGGGCACCCCGCTGCCGGTGTGGATCTGCGATAACCCCTCCTGCCATCACACCGATGTCTACGGTTCCATCGCGGACATGGAAAAGGATTTCGGAAAGAAGATCACCGACCTGCACCGGCCCTACGTGGACGAACTCGTCCGCCCCTGCCCGGAGTGCGGACGGGGGACCATGCGTCGCATCGAGGATGTGCTGGACTGCTGGTTCGAGTCCGGCTCCATGCCCTATGCCCAGGTGCATTATCCCTTCGAGAACCGGAAGACCTTCGAGGACACGTTCCCGGCGGACTTCATTGTGGAGTATATCGCGCAGACCCGCGGGTGGTTCAATACCCTGACCGTGCTTTCCACCGGACTCTTCGACAAGCCGGCGTTCCTGAACAGCATCTGCCACGGCGTGGTGCTGGACGAGAACGGCCAGAAACTCTCCAAGCGGCTCCGCAATTATCCGCCGCTGGACGATGTGTTCGATTCCTCCGGTTCGGACACCCTGCGCTGGTTCCTCATGAACAATCCCATCCTCCGGGGCGGAAACCTCCAGATGGACCGTGAGGGCAAAGCCATCGCCCAGGCGCAGAAGGAAGCGCTGGCCCCGCTCTGGAACTCGTACTACTTCCTGGTGCTCTACGCCAATATCGACGGCTATCGTCCGGCGCTCAGCGCGGCCTCCACGAACGAGATGGACGTCTACATCCTCTCCAAGCTCTCGGAGACCATCGGGAAAGTCACCGCGTCCATGGACGCCTATGACATTCCCGCAGCCTGCGGAACCATCGCGGAGTTCATGGATATCCTCACCAACTGGTATATCCGGCGTAACCGCCGCCGTTTCTGGAAGAGCGAATCGGACGAGGACAAGAAGCAGGCGTACAACACCCTCTACACCGCGCTGGTGACTGTGACCAAGGTGCTCGCCCCGCTGCTGCCGTTCACCGCGGAAGCGATCTACCGTAATCTCACCGGGGAGCGCTCGGTGCATCTGGCGGACTGGCCGGATTCCGGGGACCTGGTGATGGACGAGAACGTGCTGCGGCGCATGGATGTGGTGCGGAGAATCTGCTCGCTGGGACACTCCGTCCGCAACCAGGTCCGCATACGGGTGCGTCAACCGCTGCCCGGAGCCATCATCGCGGGCGGCGAAGCTCGTCTGGCCCACGGCTACGAGGACATCATCGAGGACGAACTGAATGTGAAAACGGTCAGTTTCACCCAGGATGTCGGCGCGATGGGGCGTCAGGAAATCGCTCTCGATTCGCGGGCGCTCGGTCCACGGTTCGGGAAGAAGATGAAGGAAGTGCTCGCCGCGGTGAAATCCGGAAACGCGGTGATCCAGCCCGATGGTTCCCTGCTCGCCGTGGGGGAACGGATCGAGGCTTCCGAGTTCACCCTGCGCATCATCGCGGAGGAGGGCCATGCCTGCATGTCCGATGGCGGACTGTTCGCCTGCCTCGATCTGCACATCGACCGCGCCCTGGAACTGGAGGGGCTGGCCCGCGATGTCATCCGCATGGTGCAGGATGCCCGTCGCAAGGCCAACCTCATCCCCGACGATCGCATCCGCCTGGGCCTCCGGGTGGAAGGCGACCTGAAGGAAGCGGTGGAGCGGCATTCCGGCTTCATCCGGTCCGAGGTGCTCGCGGAAGAGATGACCATTGGCGAGGTTCCGGACGCGATCCATTCCGAGACCGTGGACATTCAGGGAACGGAGATGGGAATTTCGCTGGGGAAAAAGTAAGCGCCCACGGGGAAAACAAAAAAATCCCGGTGTCCGTGATGGATGCCGGGATTTTTTTATCTCGCTTGCCTGAACCGGGATTCGCTTGATACAAAAACGATTCAAGCAAGTAAACCACGAAAGGCACGAAAATCACGAAATTTCCCTGTGAAACACTCATTTTTCGTGTCTTTCGTGCCTTTCGTGGTTAAAAATAATTCATGGTTCCGCGGGATGAACATGCGGCCCAGCGAGTCAACTGATTGTCTGAACGCCTGTTTCAGTGATGCGCATGATTGAACTGATGAGGGACTGAGAAAGGCATTTCTTTTCATCATCTTTTATCACTCGCATCACAAGAACAGGCGTCCAGACAAAAAGAGCCGGGACTCATACAGAGATTATCCCGAATCGGTGAGGCGCCCCGCTTTCATTTTCTGCTTTGGATATTCTTCGGACCATGCTCCAGATAATCCACCGCCAGATTCGCCAGAGCTTTGATCCCCACCGGAATGGCGCTTTCGTCCACGACGAACCGTGGAGAGTGGTTGCGGGCGGTCTTGGCGAGATCCGATCCCCGTGACCGGGAGCCGATATTGATATACAAACCGGGAATCTTTTCCGCGAAGAGGGCGAAGTCCTCCCCGCCGGTTTTCGGGGGAACGAGCAGGAGATTGTCCCTGCCCGCCACCCGCTCCAGGGTGGGGACCATGCGCGCGGTGAGATCCGGGTCGTTGTAGGTCACCGGGAGACCGGCGCTGATGACGACTTCCGCGACCGCCCCCGCGCTGGCGGCGATCTGCTCGGCGGTGCGTTTCACTTTGGCGTGGAAGTCTTCCCGCATCGAGGGGTCGAGCATGCGGATGGTGCCGGTCAATTCCACGACGTCCGGAATGATGTTGGAGCGCACTCCGCCCCGGATGATCCCGATGGTCAGCACCGCCGGAGCCTTGGTGATGTCGGTCTGACGGCTCACAACGGTCTGGAGGCCGAGAATGATCTGGGCGGACGCCACCACGGGATCCACTCCGCCCCAAGGCACGGCGCCGTGTGTCTGAACTCCCCTGACCGTGATCCGCAGGCCGTCCACACTGGCCATGGTTCCCCCCGGCCGATAGGTGATCTTCCCCGCCTCGGCTTCCGGAAAGACATGGAGTCCGAAAATCGCTTCCGGCCTGGGATTCTCCAGGACGCCTTCCCGGATCATGAGTCCCGCGCCGCCGTCCTCCCCGTTGGGGGCTCCTTCCTCGTCCGGCTGGAAAATGAATTTCACCGTACCGGGGATATCCTTGCGCATTCCGGCGAGCACCTCGGCCACCCCCATGAGCACGGAGGTATGCACGTCATGGCCGCAGGCGTGCATCACCCCGACCCGCTGCCCGTTGTACTCCGCCTTCACTGTCGAGGCGAACGGCAGGCCGGTGTCCTCGGTCACCGGGAGCGCGTCCATGTCGGCGCGGAGCGCCACGCAGGGTCCCGGCTTGCCGCCCTTGAGCACGCCGACCACGCCGGTGTGCGCCACGCCCGTTTTCACTTCCAGGCCCAGCGCGGTCAGGTGATCCGCCACCAGCTTTGCGGTGCGCACCTCACGATTGGAGAGTTCGGGGTGCTCGTGGATGTCGCGCCGCCAGGTGACAACTTTCGGCGTCACCTGCTCCGTGAGCCGGTCGATTTCGGCAGCGAGGACGTTGGAAGCGGGTTTCGCGGCCTTTTCACGGGCGGAGGCGGACGGGATCAGCATGGCGGTCGCGGCCAGAACAGCCAAAAATCGCGGCAGTCGCGAACCAAAACGTACCTTTCGCGATATGGACATGAATCATGCTCCTTTGGAATGGGATCATTTTCACGGGAAAAATCGTTTTTGCATAGTATACCATTCTTTCCCGGAAAGACAAGCGGCGAGTGGCCGAATTCCCGGTTCTTTTCCCGTCCCGGCGTGAAATGACGCAATAGATGGTACTCCGGGAAATCCACCCGCATCTTCCGGGAACGTACCGCGGTCCGGCGCGTCTGTTAGGGTCGGAGCGCCTGTCTCGCACCGCGCTCGGGAAAAAACTTTTTTCCCCTGTGGGGTTTCCGTATATTTACACCATGAAAAAAATGTTTCTTCGCGGTTATCTGGATGTAAACGGTACTGATGCGGTTTCTGCCTGAATCACTGGTGAAGCCGGGTATGGGCTGTGCGGTTTTCACCTTGTCCTGGAAAAGCCCCCCGGGTATGGCATGGATTCCGGGGTAGTGGACCGAGGTCTGTTTGAGCGCCAGCGAGTTCAGCGGTCCCCGGAAGCCATGCCGTACCCGGGGAGTCCTTGGCTTT
>CAYRTQ010000202.1:3938-8781 GCA_964426865.1 uncultured bacterium | reverse complement strand
AGAGCATCCCGAGAGTTCCTATCAGCCCGGAGTAGTGATAGTCCAGCTTTTCCGCCACCGCATGCTCACGCTCGGCCTCAAGTTCCTCTTTCGTGCAGTAGCACCGGTAGGCCGCACCGCTGGCGATCAGCTTCTCCACCGCCGCACGGTACAGCTCGCTCCGCTTCGACTGGTACACCAATTCCCCGTCCCAGTCAAGCCCGAGCCACCGAAGACTGTCGAGTATGGAGTGCAGCGATTTCTCCGTGGATCGCTCCGTATCGGTATCCTCGATCCGAAGCCGAAACTGGCCGCCCACCTTGCGGGCGTACAGCCAGTTGAACAATGCCGCCCGCGCTCCGCCGACATGCAGATCGCCGGTGGGGGAGGGAGCGAAACGCAGAACTTCAACCTTGTTCATTATCTTCTGTCACCTGTCGTTGTCATCATGATAAGTATTCGGCGCGAATCACCGTATGTAAAAACATTGTGCCGCATCATCACAAAGGAGAAGAACCCGGTTGAACGAAAGAAAAGCCGATCCCGCGCATTCTCCCTTTCATACCTTTACACGTTTCCGGATTTTTTCAACTTCTCCCACTCGTCCTTCAGCGTCACCGTCCGGTTGAACACCAGCCGCTCCGGGGTGGACTCCACGGTGTCCACGCAGAAGTATCCGAGCCGCTCGAACTGCCAACGGCTGCCGGGAGCGGCGTTGGCCAGCCCCGGTTCCAGCCGGGCGCCTTTGAGCGCCTCAAGGGAGTGCGGATTGAGGTAATCCTTGAAATCGCCTTCCTGCCCGGAGGGATTCTCCACGGTAAACAGACGGTCGTAGAGACGCACCTCGGCGGGAACAGCGTGCGCGGCGGACACCCAGTGCAGGGTGGCTTTCACCTTGCGGCCGTCCGGGGAATTGCCGCCGCGGGTTTCCGGGTCATACGTACAACGGAGTTCGGTCACCTCGCCGCTCTCGTCCTTCACCACGCCGACACACTTGATGAAATAGCCGTAGCGGAGCCGCACTTCACGGCCGGGCGTCAGACGATAGTACTTGGGCGGCGGATTTTCCATGAAGTCGTCGCGTTCAATGTAGAGTTCCCGGGAGAATGGCACTTCCCGCGTTCCCGCGGAGGGATCTTCGGGATTGTTGACCGCTTCCAGATACTCCACCCTGCCTTCCGGATAATTCTCGATCACCACCTTCAAGGGACGGAGCACCGCCATCACCCGAGGCGCGGTACGATTCAGGTCTTCCCGGATGCAGTGCTCCAGGAGCGCCACATCCACCATACTGTCGCGCTTGGCCACCCCGATACGGTCCGCGAAGTTGCGGATGGACTCCGGGGTGTACCCCCGGCGACGGATTCCGCTGATGGTGGGCATCCGCGGATCGTCCCACCCGCTGACATGGCCCCCCTGCACGAGATGCAGTAGACGGCGCTTGCTCAGCACGGTATAGGTGAGATTGAGGCGGGCGAACTCGATCTGGCGCGGACGGCTGGGGGTCACCACCTGGTCCAGGAACCAGTCGTACAGGGGGCGATGATCCTCGAATTCCAGGGTGCAGATGGAATGGGTGATCCCCTCCATCGCGTCCGAAAGCCCGTGGGCAAAATCGTACATGGGATAGATGCACCACTCGTTCCCCGTACGGTGATGCTCGGCATGCAGAATGCGATAGATTACCGGGTCCCGCATGTTGAGATTGGGGGAGGCCATGTCGATTTTTGCCCGGAGGACGCGGGAGCCATTGGGGAATTCCCCGCTCCGCATGCGCTCGAAGAGATCCAGGTTCTCTTCCACGGTGCGATCGCGATAGGGACTGTTCTTTCCCGGTTCGGTCAGGGTGCCGCGATATTCCCGCATCTGCTCGGCGTTCAGATCGCAGACATAGGCCTTGCCCGCCTTGATCAGGTCAAGAGCGTAATTGTACAGGGCAGGGAAATAGTTCGAGGCATAAAACATCCTGTCGCCCCAGTCGAATCCCAGCCAGCGTACATCCTCGACAATGGAGTCCACATACTCCACATCCTCCTTGGTGGGGTTCGTATCATCCAGACGAAGGTTGCAGAGTCCGTTGTAATCCCGCGCCAGACCGAAATTCAGGCAGATGGACTTGGCGTGGCCGATATGCAGGTAGCCGTTGGGCTCGGGCGGAAACCGGGTGTGGACCTGGCCGCCGTTCTTGTTGTTACGGATATCCTCGTCGATGATTTCCCGAATGAAATTGGTGGGAGCGGATTCCCGTCCGGCGTCCCCGGCCGCTTCCGCTGCGCTCACTTCGTTCTTGCTTTCCGGATTCAGCGCGCTCATTTTTTCTACCTTGTTGTGTTATATACGTTCATCAGTATCTTTTTCATGCCGGACCAATTCAATTCCAGGCGAATATTTTCTCTGCTCCTCTACGAGGAAAGGCGACGGATGCACATACCCGTCGCGTGAGCGGAGCCGAAGGCCCGCCCTCTCCCGGTCTGAACCTTGATTTGCATGATTGGGGGATTACCCTGATCCCGGGTCTTTTATCCCGTAAATCCCCTGTCCACCAATCAGGGTCCAGACATCTTTTCCCTTTCTTTACCTCTCCATGTAAAAACCGGCTTTGCTTTCCGCCGATTTTCCCGACGCTCACCGGCTCTTCCGCATCGCCCGCCGGAGCCCGATCAGGCGGGGCCGTTCTGAAACCGACCGGAAAGAGGAACGGCGTGGAACGGGACGCTCACCCGAAATTGCGGCCACAGGGGTTGGCTCCAGTGTTGACGGGGGATCCGGCGCTGCAACCGGCCGCTCCATCCCACTGTCCCAATCCGCCTCCACCTCCAATCCTCCGGACGCTCCCGCCGCGAGATTGTACACCAGCGCTCCCAGGAAGGAGACCGCCGCCCCGAGGAAGCCGCAAAAGATCGCGAAAAATACCGGCAGGACCACCAGCGCTCCCGGTCCCATGCCGGGTGGGCGCGCATGAACCGCCATTGCCACCAGGGAGGAGAACAGGGCGAGGACAACTCCCCAGAAAAGCCCGATGAGAAATCCTCCAGCCGCCGAGAGAAAGAAACCGATTTTCACCGCGGACAGAAGACCGATCCGCGCCAGTTTCATTTTCCGTATCATTATCGGGAGTCCATATGGGGGAAGAAACTGTCAAGTGATTGGTAATATAGGGAGAAAGCGATACAGATTCAAGAAGATAGTGCCGGAGCGCCAACGCGGTCGCTCATCGGAGGAATTCCCTTCCGGCGGGGACGCGAAGCGGGATGAACAGGGTGGGAAACTCGATCCCGGGCCGAATCCGTCGAGACCATCGGCCCATCAGCAAGGACAAAAGGGGGATTATCAGAGGAACCGGACGCCGCAGGAAAAGGATCGGAATGAAATCAGCGCGTAACGGTTCCTTTCACAAGACGATCCGCTGAACCTCCGTCAACGCGCCAAGCGACGGACCGGGCGGCGTCCGTAGCGGGTTTCCGGAGCCGGGGCGCTTACCGTTTCCGGCTTCGGGGAAGAAACGGCCCCGCATGCCGTGGCAACCGTGTGCGACCGTTTTCCCTCGCGACGCGCGGCATCCTCGGCGGAGAAATTGGGTGGGTAGTAGGGCTCTTCCTCTACCGCGATCAGGGTGCTCCGGGTGAGCTGTTCGATATCACGGAGCATTTCCAGTTCTCTGGGATAACACAGGGAAAACGCCACTCCCGAAGCGCCGGCGCGGGCGGTGCGCCCCACCCGGTGGACATAGTTTCCCGGTTCGTCCGGCAGGTCGTAATTGATCACATGCGATATACCGTCCACATCGATGCCGCGCGCCACCAGGTCGGTGCCGACCAGGACCTCGATCCGTCCCCCTTCGAACGCCGCGAGCGCTTCCTGACGCGCGTTCTGGGTTTTGCTGGAATGGATGGCGTCGGCGGGAATCCCCTCATCTGAAAGCTGCTGCGAGAGACGGTCCGCCCGTCGCTTGGTCCGGGTGAAAATGAGCGCCTTCCTTATATTCTCTTTCCGGAGGAGTCCGACAATGATGTGATGCTTGTTGCCCTGTGGAACGAACAGCACCTTCTGCTCGATATTGTCCGCCAGCGCGTCCGGAGGAGCCACATTCACCCTCACCGGATCGCGCAGCATCTGCGCGGCGAGGTCCCCCACTTCCAGGGGAATGGTGGCCGAACAGAGTATGGTCTGACGATCATCGGGCAGATAGGAGAGAATCCGGTAAACATCGGGCATGAACCCCATGTCGAGCATACGGTCCGCCTCATCCAGAACGAGCGTCTCCACATCGTCCAGCGTGATGAATCCCTGCCCATAGAGATCGAGCAGCCGTCCCGGAGTCGCCACGAGAATATGGGGCGTCTTGCCGAGCGCCTTGATCTGTGAGGCCGTCGGAGATCCACCGATCACCGCGACCACGCGCAGGGGAAGAAACCGCCCATAGGCGCGGAAATTTTCCTCGACCTGGAGCGCCAATTCACGGGTCGGAGCCAAAACGAGGGCGCGGATCGCTGGAGCGCCGCTCTTTTTCCGTTTGTGGAGCATGTGGAGGATGGGCAAAGCGAAAGCGGCGGTCTTGCCGGTGCCGGTCTGCGCGGTGGCGAGAAGGTCCTTGCCCTCCAGAACCAGCGGGATGGCGGCAGCCTGTACGGGGGTGGGTTCCTGGTATCCCTTTTCAACGAGGGCGCGAAGAATGGCGGGATGAAGCGAAAACTTTTTGAAACTGTCAGCGGACATTGGTCTCCTGTTCAGACCGGCCGAGATCCGCGTCGGCGCCATCTCGAATTACATTCGAAACAGGATGCATGTCAAGAAACAGCGCGGGGATTCTCCGGTTGATCATGTTTTACATATTCAGCAGTTGATAATATACCATAAAAACGAC
>CAYRTQ010000202.1:0-3928 GCA_964426865.1 uncultured bacterium | reverse complement strand
CATGGAGAAACGAAGCAGAGATCATATTTTATCTATATTCGATATAGTACATATACGCCCCATCGCACCGAATGTTTCCTTCGAATTTACGCTCAAGCCTGGGAGAAAATGGACTACCTGTCTGAACACAATACCGTTCATGTCTTTCGTGGTAGAGAGGGCTTTTCGCTTTTCGGTTAAAACAAACCGTATTGTGTCTGAACGCCTGTTCTTACCAGGTCTATCACTCATTCGTATCAGACCGGCTCTCCAGGAACCATCGCTCCGGTGGGTAAATGACTGAATTGCAGGGGCGGACAGCTTATGTCCCGAATATTTTCCCAAAAAACCAAAGGGGACAAGCTGTCACGCCCGCCCCCTCGAATGAGCCCCGCCCACGGGGAGACCGTTTCCCCGTCCGGTTCGTTTCTCACGCAAAGAAAACGTCATCCATATTCGCTTATTGCAAATACCGGTCGATCGATTCCGCCGCGCGTCTCCCCTGATCCATGGCCCGCACCACAAGCGAGGCCCCGAGAACGCTGTCTCCCGCGGCGAACACCCCCGGCGTGGAAGTCATGAACCGTTCATCCACATTCAGATTGCCCCGTGGGCCGGTCGCGAGCGCGAACTCACGCACCAGCGAACCGTGCTCGGGGTGAACGAATCCCATGGCGATGAGCGCCAGTTCCGCCTTGATCTCGAATTCCGATCCGGGAACCTCGCGGAACAACATGCGTCCGTTCTCCCGACGCCATTCCACCCGGACCAGACGGGCAGATCGTATGCCGCGTTCATCCCCGGAGAACTCCTTCACAGTCGCCGCCCAGATACGCTCGCAGCCCTCCTCGTGGGAACTGGAAGTGCGCAGCACCACCGGCCACGAGGGCCACGGATTGTCCCCGGCACGGGTTTCCGGCGGCTGGGGCAGGATTTCCACCTGATAAATACGGTTCGCGCCCTGACGGCGACTGGTTCCCACACAGTCCGAGCCGGTGTCCCCGCCCCCGATGACCAGCACGTCTTTCCCGAGAGCGGAAACGGTGTCGTCCGGGGAAAGGGAATCGCCCGCGTTCATCCGGTTCTGGCGCGAGAGAAAATCCAGCGCGAAGTGAACACCCCCCAGGTCGCGGCCCGGAACGGCGAAGTCGCGGGGGACCCGCGAACCCGAGGCGATGAGAATGGCGTCGAATGTGCGCCGGAGATACCCCGCGGAGAGATCCACGCCCACATTGACCCCGGTTTCGAACACCACCCCTTCCGCGCAAAGCTGCGCGAGACGGCGGTCAATCACCCGTTTTTCCAGCTTGAAATCCGGGATGCCATACCGCAGCATGCCCCCGATCCGGTCATCGCGCTCGAACACGGTGACCGTGTGTCCCGCACGGGCGAGCTGTTGCGCCGCGGACAGTCCGGCCGGGCCGGAGCCGACAATCGCGATCCGCTTGCCGGTCTTCCTCAGCGGCGGACGCGGGGTGATCCATCTCTTTTCCCAGCCGCGTTCCACAATCTGCAATTCGATGTGGCGGATGGCGACCGGCGGCATGTTGATGGAGAGCGTGCAGGCGGACTCGCAGAGCGCCGGACACACCCGTCCGGTGATCTCCGGGAAATTGCTCGTGGAGTGGAGAATATCCAGCGCCTGACGCCAGGATTTCCCGGAAACCATGAGATTCCAATCCGGGATACGGTTCCCCAGCGGGCAGCCGTAACTGTGGCAGAACGGAACGCCGCAGTCGCGGCATCGCGTGGCTTGGGTCTCCACCTGGCGCGCGGGAAGACGGCGCTCCACTTCGCGATAATCGTGGATGCGCTCCCGCACCGGCCGTCGCGGGGGATTCTTCCGGACATGCTCCATATAGGGCGGAAGGAAAACCTCCTCGGTCGCCGAGAGGGTTTCGCGGTCCGGGTCCTCATCGGAGCGCAGCCGCTGGAGCGACAAGCGGTAATCCACCGGCATGACCTTGGCGAAAAAAGGCAGTGCGGCATCCCAGTTGTCGAGGATTTCACGGGCCCGCGCGCTTCCGGTGAACTCCAGGTGGCGCTCCACCAGACGGCGGAGCAGCAGTTCATCCTCCACGGTGACCACGCTCTCCAGGTCCACCATGTCGAGATTGCACCGGGTGTCGAACAGTCCGGATTCATTGTAGACGAAAGCGATCCCGCCGCTCATGCCCGCCGCGAAATTGTTGCCCGTCTCGCCGAGCGCCACCACGATTCCGCCGGTCATGTACTCGCAGCCGTGATCGCCCAATCCCTCCACCACCGCGACCGCGCCGCTGTTGCGCACCGCGAACCTCTCTCCCGCGGTCCCCCGAAGGAACACCTCGCCCCCGGTGGCTCCATAGAGGATGGTGTTCCCGGCAATGACATTCTCGTGCGCCGCGAACCGCGCGCCCTCCGGCGGGGTCACCACGATGCACCCGCCGGACATGCCCTTGCCCAGGTAATCGTTGGCATTTCCCTCCAGACGGAGGAAGACCCCCGGCGCGAGAAAGGCCCCGAAGCTCTGGCCCGCGGTTCCGGTAAGCCGTATCTCGACAGTCCCCTCGGGCAGACCCGCGTCACCGTACCGGCGGGTGATTTCGCCGCTCACATGGGTTCCCACCGTGCGGTGCACATTGCGGATGGTCCCGGAGAACACCACCTTTTCCCCGCGTTCCAGCGCGGGAGACGAGGCCGCGAGCACCGCCTCTTCCAGCGGCGAACGCTCCGGACGGGAGGATTCGCCCAGACCGCACGCGCTCCCGGCGCATTCCGGGCCGGCATACAGGATGGGGCCAAGATCCAGTTTCCGCGCCTTGTAATGGGATATTCCGGTGCGCGGCATCAGACGTTCCGCATGTCCCACCATTTCGTCCACCGTACGGAACCCCAGCGCCGCCATGCGCTCCCGCAGATCACGGGCAAGAAAGCGCATGAGGTTCATGACATGCTCCGGTTTTCCGGCGAAATTCTCCCGCAGTTTGGGATCCTGGGTCGCCACGCCCACCGAGCAGGAATTCATGTGGCACTTCCGCAGGAGCACACACCCGAGCGATACGAGCGCCACCGTACCGAACCCGAACTCGTCCGCGCCGAGAAGAGCCGCCACCGCCAGATCGCGCCCGGTCCGGAGCTGGCCGTCCACATGGATACGCACCTGCTCCCGCAAACCGTTCAGTTCCAGTGTCTGACGAGTTTCCGCAAGCCCCAGTTCCCAGGGAAGCCCGGCATGGCGGATCGAGGTGAGCGGGGAAGCTCCGGTACCGCCATCGCCGCCCGAGATCACCACGGTGTCCGCGCGTCCTTTCACCACACCCGCGGCGATGGTCCCCACCCCGGCCTCGGAGACCAGTTTCACGGAAACCCGCGCCCGGGGATTGACCGCCTTGAGGTCATGGATGAGCTGCGCAAGATCCTCGATGGAATAGATGTCATGGTGCGGCGGCGGGGAAATCAGGGTCACCCCCGGAGTGGAATGACGCACCCGGGCAATTTCACGGGAAACCTTGTGGCCGGGAAGCTGGCCGCCTTCGCCCGGCTTGGCGCCCTGGGCGATCTTGATCTGCAATTCCCCGGCGTTGACCAGATAATTCGTGGTCACCCCGAACCGGGCGGAGGCCACCTGTTTGATGGCCGAACGCAGGCTGTCGCCGTCGGGAAGCGGGATATACCGCGCCGGGTCCTCGCCGCCCTCGCCGGAATTGCTCCGCCCGCCGAGACGGTTCATGGCGATGGCCAGGGTTTCGTGGGCCTCGCGGCTCAGCGATCCCATGGACATGGCGGAGGTGGCGAAGCGTTTCACGATGCTCTCCACCGGCTCCACTTCCTCGATGGGCACGGGCGTCCCCGCCCGAAAATCCAGAAGGCTCCGGAGCGTGACATGCCCGGTGTCCTGGTCGTCGATCACGCGCGCGTATTCCTTATAGAGAGCGTAATCGCCGGTGCGCACCGCCTGCTGAAGTCG
>CAYRTQ010000201.1:8599-8871 GCA_964426865.1 uncultured bacterium | reverse complement strand
TGAAGGTTATCGGCATGAACGCCATCGCCGTGTACATGGCCACCCACCTCTACGATTTCCGTAATATCGGCAATATCTTCGTCGGCGGGCTGGACAAGTGGACCGGCGACTGGTTCTTCTTCGTGCAGGCCTGCGCCGGATTCGCCGTGGTGTGGCTGATTTTGTACTGGATGTACCGGAACAAAACGTTCATAAAGATCTGACCGCCGATGGAGCGAGGCGTCTGCGCGAGGACGCCCTCGCATAGCTGCCCCTCCTGGGCAGCGACGCGC
>CAYRTQ010000201.1:6817-8589 GCA_964426865.1 uncultured bacterium | reverse complement strand
CGCGCTCTCGGACCCGCTTTCCCCGGAGAGCGAAGGCGGTTCAGCTTTCTTTCCTTTTCCCCAACTTCCCTTGCATTTTCTCCCCCATTTATTATCTTATATATGGTTTAAAAGCGGTACTCGGAATATTATCCGCATTGCTTACCCTGAATAAAACCCTCACAGGAGGAACCACGCATGGCAAGCACGTTTACCTTCAAACCGGTCGAACAGACCAAGTATGATCTTGTATCCTGCGGTGAAGTGATGATGCGGCTCGACCCCGGCGACACCACCATCGCCCGCGCCCGTAACGCCCGTATCTGGCACGGGGGCGGCGAGACCAACGTTGCCGAGGGCGCGGCGTACGCGTTCGGGCTGCGGAGTTCCGTGGTGACCGCGCTGGTGGATGACGGCATCGGGCGGAACATTGAATGCCAGTTGAAGGAAGCGGGGGTTGACACCTCGAACATCATCTGGTTCAACACCTCCGGCAAAGGCAAGTTCTCCACCGACGCCAAGGGAACCCTGCACAACGGCATCAATTTCACCTGGAAGGGCAAGGGCGTCCTGCCGAGCGTGACCGAGTACTACCGTTCGCACACCCCGGCCTCCACGCTCAAGCCCGGCGATTTCGACTGGGACGCCTTCTTCAAGCAGGGCGTGCGCTGGTTCAACACGGGCGGGATTTTCGCCCTCATCGGGCCGCAGACCGCGGATTTCGCGCTGGAAGCCATGATCGCCGCCGGAAAAAACGGCACCTTCCGCTCCTATGATTTGAACTACCGTTCCAAGGTGGAGCCGGACAAGGAAAAGGCCCGCGCCAACAACCGCAAGATCGTGGCCAACGTGGAATTCCTGGTGGGCAACCAGGGCGACTTCTTCGACGCGCTCGGATATGAGACCCGCAAGGTCGGCAAGGAAGAGCCCATGGAAGTGTTCATGGCCGCCTATACCGACATGCTGCACCAGGTGGCGAAGGATTATCCGAACCTGAAGATCATCGGCACCCAGCTCCGCAGCGCTCGTTCCGCCGACCTCATCAACTGGGGCGCGGTTCTGTACGACGTAGCCGAGGACACCATCTACCAGGCGGTGGTCCGGGAGAGCGTGGAGATCGCCGATCGCACCGGCGGCGGCGACTCCTTCTGCAACGGCGTGGCCTGCGCGCTGATGATGGGCAAGACCACGGCGGAAGCGGTGGATTACGGCGCGGCGCACGGTGTCATCGTCCAGGAGTTCCCGGGCGATACCACCATGGCCACGATGGGCATGATCGAGAAGGAAATCAAGCGCGCCAAGAGCGGCGGCGGCGTGAGCGCTCTGAGATAAACCGCAAAGGATATTTCACGCGGAGACGCGGGGAGAAAAGAACCGGTATCGATTCCTTTCTTTTCTCCCACCGGAACGCCGGGTGAAACCATTTTTCATTTTTTTCTTTTTGGGAGATCAGTCATGGCGGAATGGAAATACGATGTGAAGCGCGTGGATTCCGCGCTGCGGAAGAGCGGCGTGGTGGTGGTGATGAACAAGAGCCACATCCAGGCTCCGCAGCATCTGGTGGACACCATGTGGGAAGTGTACAAGGCCGGATATGTGAGCGAGTGCACCTTCCGCATCGATCCCGGGCTTCTGAAAGAGGGTATGCAGGAACTGGTGAAGCGCCGCGCGGAATCCCCCTCGGACAATCCGTTCGTGCTCGGTGTCGGCTCCATCATCAACCCGAAAGAACTGGATATGGCGATCGAGATGGGCTTCGATATGATCGTCGCGCCCGCGAATGTCATGGGCGG
>CAYRTQ010000201.1:278-6807 GCA_964426865.1 uncultured bacterium | reverse complement strand
TCGTGAAAATCGCCCATGCCGCGAACCGTTTCTGCGCCCCGGCGGTGTTCACCCCGAGCGAACTGAACTACTTCATCGAGCGTGAAGACGGCAACGAGCCCGACGCCATCAAGGTGTTCCCGGCGCGTTCCCACGGCCCCAAGGGTGTCGCCGACCTGCTCGCCCCCTACGTCCGCGAGCGTCACAACGGCCGTATTGTCATGCCCACCGGCGCGGTGGACTACACCACGGGTCCCGAGTACATCAAGGCCATTTCCAAGGCCGGATACTTCCCGGTTCTCGGTATGAGCGCCCCGTTGCAGATCGTCGCCGAACGCAAGGCTCCCGGCGATGTGGCGGTCATCCGCGAGGCCCTGACCACCTTCTCCGAGAAATTCGCGGTGGCAAAGAACGGCTGATCATCCGTTTTCCGGATCAGAGCGGCAACGAAAAGGGGCAACGCATCAGCGTTACCCCTTTTCTCTTGCCCCGCATCCTGTTTCGCCCGAGTTTCCCCGTATTCATCCGGGTCCTCCGCGCGTCACGCCAATTCCCCTTCAAGATCAGGAGAAAGGAATCGGTGTCTTTCCTTGCCCCCATCGGGGGAAAGGTGGCCGAAGGTCGAAAAGGGGGCTGCCTTTGCTACGGAAATTGAATCAAACTTGGCGTCACGCCGCGTTGTCACGGAGTATGCGCGGGCGGGTTCGTAAGCTTGTGGAAAAACGCCACGGTTTCATACCGCAGCCGGAAAAACCCGTTCATGGCGATATGGAGCCTGGGTTTGACCAGACTTCCGGAGACCACCGTGAACGTATCCAGGTAGAAACGGTCCACCTCGCTGGATTCCCCGGACCGCACCGTATAATTCCCCGGAGGGAGCATCAGACGGAAACGCCCCGACCGGTCGGTGGTGAATTCACCCACCCATTCGTTTCCCCGGTACACGTGCAGGGTATGGTCGGCATAGGGGTCACGGCACCGGGTAACCGTCCCGGATACGAATCCCAGGTCCTCGTACCGTTCGGCGAGCACCAAGTCGCCGAGCAGCGAGGTATCGAACACCTTGGCCGGCGAATTCGGCCCCCAGGTATTCCAGGTGGAAAGCTCCGAGGGATTATCGCAGTCCCTCACCGCCGCGTCGAACCCGAGCACGCGGCCCGGCGTGAGCCGCAACGGCTGCACGGGATACCGGGTATACACCCGCACCGCCCATTCATACGTGGTAACATCTCCCTGGCGCAGGGAAGCGCACATACTGCCGGTCTGACGGATGTTCCCGCGGAAAAGCGCCGGTGTATACGGGGGATCGTGAAGCCAGGACCCGCGGTCGTACGCCCCGCCCTCCGGGCACATCACGTACTGTTGCGCCGGAAGATCCCAGGCGCTCAACGCTCCCCGTCCCTCACCGGCGTTCCGGGCGAGATGCATACCATCCACATAGACCTCGCAGGCGTCCGTCCGCTCCGGCGTGGCCCATTCCGGATCAGCCATGGTCACCACCCGTTCATCGGGCACGGTGACCGCGACATAGAGAAGCCCGTCCTCCGGACCGTAACCGACCATCATCTGCGGACCCGTTCCGCGAGCATCGCCCCGAATGCCGGAGAGGGGGATACGGTTGGGAATGGAATACCGGACCATGTCTTTCGGCCAGTCGCTGAGATCCCCATCGACCCGGATGTTCGAAACCGGGATGGCGCACGCGGTGTACGGGGGAGCGAGCGATACCACCGGGGAAACGCCGCTTTCCCGGAGAACCGTGGTTTCCACGGAACCGGGGTCCCGCTCCACGAGAGGGAGCGAAATCGATACGGTGAGAAAGAGCGCGAGACCGGCGATCGCGGCGGTGGAGAAGAGGGAACGGAACCGTTGGTGGGAATGGCCGGAGTCGGAGAGAATCAGTTCGAGCCGGTGGAAAAGAAAGCTCCGCTGCCGAAATATTCCGAGCGCCAGCGCCGATTTCAGCGCCTGGGGAGCCAGTATCTCCGCCACCCGGGTGAGCGACCGGGCATAGGAAACCGGAGAGATGCCGGATTCCTCGATAACCACCGCATCGGAGGCCTGTTCCGCGATCAGGGTGTATTCACGCGCCGCGAGCTGAACCAGGGGATGAAAAAAGAGCAGGGTGCGAAGGAAAGAGATGAAGGTGAGCACCAGCGGGTCGCGTCGCTGAACATGCGCCATCTCGTGGTATACCACCGCCCGGAAATCGTCCGGACTGCACTTCGAGGGAAACCCGGCCGGAAGAATGACCCGCGGGGCGATGGTCCCAACGGTGACCGGCATGGTCAGGAAGGGACATTCCATAACCCCGAACTGGCTTGTCCTCACCTCCAGAAAGAACGCCGCTCTCCAGAACACCCGGCAGACCGCGGAGTCTTCCACTGTACGGGAACGCCAGATCCACCAGCGGACGATCCACCATTCAAGCAGGAATTTCAGGACAAGGTACCCCTGGACGAGAAAATACGCCGTCAGCGCCAGAACCCAGGGATAGGAAAAAACCTTCCAGGAAGAGAAAGGAGCGAACACGGCATGTTCACGGCCCGGCAGCGATCCGTTTACGGTTTTCGTCCCGGAGCGTTCATGGAGCTTCGCCGATGTCCCGGAATATCTTTCCCGAGGCAGTAAGGATCCGGACGCTCCGGCGTTCATGCCATCCGAGGGGATCGACCTTCCGGAAGCACGGTAATCCGGCATGACCGGAAGGGGATGGCTCGTCCCGCCCGGCATTCCCAGGAACCAGGAATACGCCAAAATGACCGGAATGGTCATAAACCCGGTCAGGACGATGATATTCCGTATTACCGGACTGCGCCGGCGTAAAATCCACAGGAGAATCAGCACCGGCAGCAGTATGAGCGAAGATTGCCACAGGAACGAGATCAGGCATTGAAAGAAGTAGAACCCGAACCGATCCAGTGCGGATAAAACCTCAATGCTTGCCATCCTCCTCACCTCTTTCCCGATCCTCAATGAGGCGTTTTATCCGGTCAAGCTCATCCCGCTTGATATCCACAGTGTCGAGAAAAGAGGCAATCATAAGAGAACCGGAGCCACCGAAAGCCCGGTTGAGCAGGTCCCGGAATATGGACCCGTAGGCGCAATCCTTTTGTACCTTCGCCTTGTAGAAAAAGCCGACTCCCTGGCGACGGCGGGTGAGATACCCTTTTTCCATGAGAATGGCGAGCACCCGTCGAATGGCGCCATCGGTAAGGTGACGGTTCTTTTTCGCGAGGGTATTCTGGATATCCTCGGTGGTGACCTCGTCGAGGCTCCACACGATCTGCATGAATTCCAGTTCAACTTCGGTGAGGGTCGGTGATTTTCGTCGCGCCATAGTGCCGTGGTCTCCTGATGGTCGTGCCATGATAATTCGTTATCGTGAATCATACCAATAAAAAACGCCCATATCAAGAATTATTTTTGGCGCTCCGTACAATTAACGGGGTAAATCGAACGACGCTTCGCGTTTTTCCGTGGGGGCTGCGTATAACCGGACATCCGGCGTATGTGAAGGTCACAAGAACCCTTTCCCGCGAAAAGGAAGGTTCGCTCCCTTCCAATATCGTTCGCACATTTCTGGTGTACCCCCCAAAGAGAGCTTTCCATCGACGTTTCAGACGAAAACCGCATCGATTACCGCACGATCCACGGAATATCGCGAGAACCGCTCTTTTTCCCCATTCTTCCGCACATTTCCCTTGAATTTCCGATCTGTGCGCCCTAATCTATCTGAATATCACAACAGGAATTCCCCTCTGCGAAAGGCGGCCCTTATGCCGGATAGTCTGCTCCGCCCGTTTCTCTCCGCGGCGGTCGTCCTCGTTCTTTCCGCTTCCGCGGCATACGCTTCCGGACCATCCACGCTCTACAAGCAGAAGAACATCGATATCGCCCGTGCGAATATCGAACGGTACGCCTGGGCACGGGACATGGTCAAGGGCTGGCAGACGGACCTGGAGTTCACCATGCGCAAGGACGAGCGATTCTTCGATGACATGCTCGCTCCCCTCACCCCCTGGCCGGAATACGGCCAGAGCTGCCCGGCCTGTGTGGGAAGGCTCTCCACCATGGGAGAAACCGGGATATATCTCTGGAGCGTACGGGATCCCGATCACCTGAAATGCCGGTACTGCGGCACGATATACCCCAATCCGGAGTACCCGGAACAGGGATCGATCACCGCCCCGAAAATGGGACAGACCTTCACCTTCTATCTCACGAAGGAGGAACGGGAACACCCGGAGGACCGGAGCGGGAAATACGCGTTCCATTGGGCCGCCTGGCCGGTGCATACCAGTTGGAGCGGCATTCTCCGGTATAAACGGGCCGCATGGTGCGTCGGGCAGATTCTCCCCCTGGCCAAGCTCTACGCCCTGACCGGAGAGACCCGATACGCGGAACGGGCCGCGTTCATCATGGACCGGGTGGCGCAACGCTTCCCGAACTGGCTCTACCACTCCTACAACGGCACATACGCGGATTGCCCCGGCGGCGAGGCGGCGCGCGCTCTGGGACAAAACCCGCGCGGCGGGCGTTTCCCGGTGGAAACCATCATCACCGCCTTCCCGGGCCTGCACACCCAGGATGGGTATGCCGAGCTGAACAACGGGTTCTGGGGGGCGGGACGGTTCGGGTGCAGCGGATCGGACGCCGGGATGGTTCTGGATATGGCGATCGCATACGATCTCATCCACGAGGCGAAACGCGCCGACGGCTCCCCCGCGCTCACCCCGGAAATGGACCGCCGTATCGTGCGGGATCTCATCCTGCCGGGGTGCGAGGACTCGGAGAACTGGGCGGAGATCAACAACAAGTGCGGCCCCTCCCGGGCGCTCAGCGCGGCGGCGGGCATTCTCTTCGAACGACCGGAAAGCGTGCGGCGCGCCCTGCAGGGGTTCGAGGCGCTCATGAACGGCAGTTTCCATTTCGACGGCTTCTGCGAGGAATCGCCCTCCTATTCCGGAATGCACCTGAACCTCATGCAGGAAATCCCGGAAATCCTGCTTGGCTATTCCGATCCGCCGGGATACCGTCCCGCTGACGGGAATCCGATGAAAAACTTCGATCCCTTCCAAAGCATCGTGCGATACCGTCTGGCCCAGGAGAGCATGGTGCGCATGCTCGATTTCAACCGCAAGTACCCGGTCATCGGAGATACCCATTACGGCGAAGGAATCAGCCCCATCTACGCCGAAATACTGGCGGACCGGTACAGCCCGCGCTATGCCGGGCTTCTGGAAACGGTACAGGGAGCGCCGCTCGCGGACAAGGGGAGCGAGTACGCGTTGTGGAATCGTCCGCCGGAGATGAAAGCCGATGCCGGAGCGAAACTCCCCTTGCGCTCGGAGTGGTTCCCGGGCTGGCGCGTGGCGGTGATGCGCGGCCAGGAACCGGACCGGACCGCTCTCTATTTCAATGGGTATGCCCGCGGCGGACACCGTCATTTCGACACGCTCGGCATCATGTACAGCGCACTGGGCAAGGAACTCATATCCGACCGGGGATACATCTGGGATGACCCACGCAACGCCTGGACCCGGAGCACGCTCGCCCACAATATCGTGACCGTGGACGGGGTCAGCCAGAACGTGGAGACATGCCATTCCACGCTGGAACTGTTCGGGACCTCCCCTCTGGCCGAGGTTGTCCAGGCTTCCGCCAACGCCTATCTCCAGTGCGAACAATACCGTCGCACCACCGCGCTCGTGCAGGCGGGCGGGGGCGCCACGTACATGGTGGATTTCTTCCGGGTGAGCGGTGGGAAAAAGCACTGGTACTCGCTCCACTGCAACGGCAGACTGGTCGGCGCTTCCGGAGACGCGGCCCGTCCGCTGGCCGAGGAGATCAACTGGCTCTCCAATCTCCGGACACTCCCCTCATCATCGCCTTTCACCGCCACATGGGAACATGAGGGCGTGCGTCTGGACATGACCATGCTGAACGCCGCGGATCGTTTCATTCTCGCCGACGCCCCCGGCTGGCGGAGCAACAAGGGCGCCGAACTCAAGGCTCCGCCCATTCAGGAAATCATTGCCGAGCGAAACGACGCCTCCAGGGCGGTGAGCCGGTTCGCGGTCATCGCGGTACCTTATTCGGGGGGAAAATCCCCGGTCAAATCCGCCCGGCTGATCCTCGACGATCCGGTCACCGGAACCATGGCCGTCGCGGTGGAAATGGAGGGGCGAACGGATTACATCATCTCCGCGCCGGACGGCGCGCGCCATATCTGCGGCCCGGTGACCATCCGGGGGAGCTTCGGGGTGGTTTCCACCGATGCGCGCGGGAAAGCGACGCAGATGTACCTCACGGACGGAACGGAACTGCGGTGCGGCAAGGCGGCGCTCACCCTGACACAAGCCCGGTTCCCGCTTCCGGTCGACGGGGTGGAAAACCGCACCTTCCGGGTGAAGAGCGCCCCGCCCTCCGTCGCCGATCTCACCGGCCGATACCTCCTGGCCGGAGAAACCGGATTCGAAATCGAATCCGCCGCCGGGAAGCGGATTACCGTGAAAGACTATCCGGTGGAGAAATGCGATTCGCTCAC
>CAYRTQ010000201.1:0-268 GCA_964426865.1 uncultured bacterium | reverse complement strand
GACTGGAGCCGTCGCTTTTCAGGTCCCAGCCAAAACCGGCGGTGATACCGGGGATACAGAGATAACGTAACCCAGCGCCGGATTGGAAGGGGCAATACGAGTCACTTTGCGCGGGGAGGTCGCTTCGACAGGCTCAGCGACCACGCTGGCTGAACTTGTCGAAGCCGGCTGATCGAAAAGGCTCAACCCCACAATGTTGAGTTGACAGAGCACTTGTGCTCTGTCAAGTCGATACTATTGGGTAAACGTGTTTCCGATGTGCTGGCTT
>CAYRTQ010000200.1:0-8928 GCA_964426865.1 uncultured bacterium | reverse complement strand
TGGTGAACATGCGCGGAGAACTCATCGGCATCAACTCCGCCATTCTCAGCCAGACAGGGGGATCGGTGGGAATCGCCTTCGCCATTCCCTCCAACATGGTTCGTCAGGTGGTGGACAGCATTCTCAAGATCGGGAAAATTCGCCACGGCACACTTGGGGTGGCCATTCAGAAAGTCGACCAGGATATCATCGACGCCTTCCACCTGGCAACGGATAAAGGCGTGATTGTCACCCATGTGGCAAATGGAAGCGCGGCCGAACGCGCCGGCCTGCAACGGGGGGATGTGATTCTGAAAGTGAACGATGAGGAAATACTCCGCCGCAATCAGTTCCGCAACCGGGTCGCATTCACGTCTCCCGGCGCGAAAATACGTCTTACCGTATTGCGGAGCGGAAAGCAAGGGGTCCTGAACGCCACGGTGAGCGAAGATATCCGGGAACAGAAGGTCATGACGACACTTCGGCTGAAACCCGGAGGAATACAGGTGGCGGAACTGAGCGGCGACCTCCGCCGTCAGATCGGAGTGCCGAACGAGGTGCAGGGCAAGGTGGTCGTGGTGGAGGTTGAACCGGCCAGCGCCGCCGATATCGGAGGATTCAACCCCGGAGACATCATCCTCGAAATGAACGGCAAACCGGTGAACTCTGTCACGCAGTACAAGGATATGTACAAGTCCTTGAAAGGGAATGTGGTGTTCCTTATCCGCAGCCCGGAAGGATTCTTTTTCCGGCTCCTGCGAAACGAACCCTGACCGCGCGGTGCCGCCCGTCACAGATATACCCAAACCGAAGAAAAGGCGTCGTTCTCACGAGAGCGGGGCCTTTTCTGTATCCTCCGGACAGATTTGTACGATTTCCGGCGCATTTCGCATTCCTCCGATTCTGGACGAAAATCGGTATGATCGCTCAAGGCCGCCCCTCATTTTCCGGACACGGGGGAGACCTGCCCCCGCGTACTGCGGCATCCCTTCTCCCGAGGACTTTCCCATGCCGGGATCCCCCGGTTCCCGGGCCTTTCCATGGGTTTCCGTCCGGTCTTTCCTTCGCGGCGGTTCCACAAGCCCATGAACCAGATCCCGACAAAGTTTTACCGGAGTTCACTTTTGGGCCAAAATATCCTTGACAATTCCCGATTAAAGGATATTATTACCGTAAATATGGAGGATTTCGGAATTATGGACCACATTGATATCCAGATTGCGGCAATATTAGATTCCAACGATAAGAAATCGTACGCGGAGATCGCCCAGATTCTCGGCATTAATGAGAAAACGGTGCGGAACCGGTTATCTCAGATGGCCGAGAGCGGAGCGATCAGCCATTCCATGCTTTTTGACGCCGAGGTTTTTCCGGAAGTGTATCTCGCGTTTTCCGCGATTTACGGGGACCCGAACATCGACCTGAAGAAGATTTCGGAACTGCCGGCGGTGATATATGTCACCTCGGTTACCGGGAGATACGAGGCGATGGCGTTGATCGTCATCAAGGCCCGTAAGGAACTGTCGAAGTTCAACCGCCAGATTGCGGCCATTCAGGGTGTGGACCGTATCGAGACGTTCATGGTCATCGACAATCTTGGTCTGAAGATACCCGCAAAAATGCTCCATACCCTGATGCATCGGGGAGAAGAGAACAGAACGTCCCCGGAAACCGAATAATAGGGACTTTTCCGACCCGCGCCCGGCTGACGCCCGCGCGGTTTTCATCACATTCGTCATTCAACGGCAGGGCATGCGTTTCCCCCGGGAGCATTCGGAGTATTCCGCATGTCCCGCAGTCAACAGTCATAAGGCATGCGTCCCGATTCGACGCGTACGGGCAGACACGGCTGGTTCCCCAAAGGAGAGGAGGGAGCATCAAACATCCGGGCAATATGGACTCCCATTGATTCCCGAATACGCCGGAACTCCTGGTTTCGGAATTGCGGCGCGGCCCGCCGGGAAAGCTTCCGCGAAAGCCATATTGTCCCGCAAAACCATCCCGGGAATGGATCTATTGCGAGTAGTTAGTCGCATGTCAAGTCAATATAAAACGGGTGGTCCGCGCTTCGACAGACTCAGCGCCCTCACTGGCCGAGCGCCCGACGGCTGAGCTTGTCGAAGCCAGCGGACTGGATGGATGCAATCCACCTGTATCGACTTGACAAGCAGTAGTACACTGCTTCTATTTCTTGCTCTTCCGGCTTCCCAAACCTCATACAGGGATTACAAGCAATGAAAAAGACATTCCTGATTGTTGTCCTCGCCATGACCGCGCTGGTCACCTCCGCATTCTGCGGTCCGTTCAGCCCCTCGCCGCTGGTGCTTTCCGCGGCCTCCGACGTGTTTTACGCGTTCGACGGCAAGACCCTTTCCATGCAGGTGACCGCCACCGGCGCTCCCTCGGACGTGATATTCTTCATTTACACGAAAAACAAAGGGGAAACCATCAGCAAAATTCGCAACGGGTATTTGGGCTGGCATTACATGAACAAGATCGATACCTGCATCTATTTCTCGAGGCCGTATAATTTCGAGAAAGGCGTCAACACCGTGGCCTGGGACGGAAACGATCAGTCGGGCGCCCCGGTCGCCCCCGGAGCCTACACGTATTATCTTTGGGGATATGACGCCAGAAACGCAAAGACCGTGATGACGAGCGTTGTCACCATGGATCACCGTCAGCACTCGACCATCGTTACCCACGGCGCCGATGGCTCGCCTTTGACCCAACCGATTTTTTACAAGGCGAACGGTTCCCAGAAATGGGTCATCGGATCCGATCCCGCCGATGCCACCCAGATTGAAACGACTGCACTCCCGACAAACCGTCAGTTCATCCTGCAGCCGGACGACCACAGCAGCTTCTTTATCCAGGTCCTGCGCCCGGAAAAGGGAGAGGTTGCGAAGTACAAATGGGTGCCGAACGGCGCATCCACCCTTGTTACGGAATGGGGAACCGATTCCGGCATGTCCTTTTTCCACTCCGGCGACGACCTGACCGGCGGTGGAATCGGAGACAGCACCGGCGGCATGACCATTGTCGGGGGCCAGATTATTTGCGGCATCTATGACCGGGACAGCGCCGACGCCAATACCGTGTTGTGCTATCTCGATATGGTCGACGGAAGTCTGGTAAAAACGGTCAATCTTTCCTCCCGTTGGGCGAATGTCGAGGACAACAAGAAAGGCGGCCAGATGGTTGGCGGCCCCGGAGAACTGTGCAGCAGGAACGGCATGGTGTTCCTCTCGACATACAATGCCTGCTATCGCGAAATGATCGATCCCACGATTCAGGAACTGGACGAATACGTGCTGTGGGGCAATGGCAACGGAGACGGCACAGGAGACCACAATTTCGAGCCGAATTCTCCCCGTCCGTGGCTTTGCTTCGATTACAATGTGTCGCCCTATGCCTATGTGACCGATGCCGACGCGAACCTGTTCTCGACTTTCGGCGCATATGACATGGGCGCGGTTTCCTTTGGACTCATCGGCCCGGACGGTACCGGCCTCGGTTACTACGCCTATGCCGGAGAAACCGCCAACTTCAAGCAGGGCAACATTTACTGCGACTATGGCTCTCCCTACGACGGCATCTACACCGACCTTGCCTCGCAAACGACTTCGGTAACCGGCCAGGGCATCGGGTATCTGGCGCACGACTCGATCAAAGGCACCATCAGCAACCAGGTCGGTGTGGCCGACGCTTCCCCGTCCGCGTTCACCGTGGCGCAGAACAGCCCGAACCCCTTCAACCCGACCACCACGATCACGTTCACCCTGGCCAAGGCTGGAAAGACCACGGTCGAGGTGTACAATGTCGCCGGGCAGAAGATCAGCACCCTGGTCGACGGTTCCATGAGCGCCGGTTCCCACTCCGTGGTGTGGAACGCCTCCAATGTCTCCGCTGGCGTGTACTTCTACACGGTCAGGAGCGGCTCCTTCTCCAAGACCATGAAGATGACCCTGCTCAAGTAACGGAAGTATCCCGCACCACGAAAAAAAGGCGTTCCCATTTACGGGAGCGCCTTTTTTTGCCGCGGGATGCGAGGAAGGCCGGAAACCGGCGTTCCCTCGTTTCGTTTTTTTATCCCTTCTTCGCCGTTTTTCCGTCCGCCGCGGTCACCATCTTCTCCTTCTCCGCGTCCCAGAGGAAGGTTTTGCTCTGACGGTAGGATTCCACCGCCATCTTGATGGCCACCATGGTGGTGCAGCCCAGGTCCACATTGCAGTGGAGCCGTCCGCCCTGACGGATGACATCGATGAAGTTTCCCTCCAGGTCGCGCCCGTTCTCGGCGTGGACTACCACATAGTCATAGTTGTCGTTCTTCTCCCGGAACTCGGAAATGTACTCGTCCTGCCCGGTGAGAACCGGATTGCCGTTGAAATCGATGGTGCCGTACTTGCCGTAGATTTTGGTTGAAATCTGGGTGTTGTTGGTGAGCACGCTCTCCAGGGAAACGGTGACCTCGTTGGGATAGTCCACGGTCATCATGAACACATCCGGCACATCGCGGCCGTCCTTTTCCACATAGAGGCCGCCATTGGCGGTGACCCGGCGGGGATACACGCCGTTCTCCCCCCCGAGCGCGATGAGCAGCGGCGCCAGACGATGGTAGAGGAGATCGGTGGCCACTCCGCCGTTGTAGTTGAAATAGCGCCGGAAACGGAAGAAATGATCGGGATTCCAGGGAATGCGCGGCGCCAGCCCGAGTTTCCAGCCCAGCCAGGTGTCCCAGTCCACGTAATCCTCACCGGTCTGCTGCGGCCCCGCGGTTTCATTGACCGTCCCGAGCGTCCCGAACGCGCCGTCGCGCCGGGGATTGCGGTTGTAGCTCCCCTGCGCCCAGGTCACCTTGCCGATGCGCCCTTGCTGTATGATGTCCCGCGCTTTCCAGAACTGGTCCTCGGCGGTGAAGTTCGGCCCCACCTGGAAAACCTTCTTGTATTTGCGGACGGCGTTGCGGACCTCGATGGCCTGCTCCACGGTGAGCGTCATGGGCTTTTCGCAGTAGACATGCTTCCCGGCATCCATGGCGTCGATGGAGATTTTCGAGTGCCAATGGTCGGGAGTGGCGATGAGCACGGCATCGATATCCTTGTTGTCCAGCAGTTTGCGATAATCGAGGTATCCCTGAGCCTGGTGCCCGGCGGCCTCGCAGGAGGCGAGCGAGCGGTTCACCCGCCGCTGGTAGACATCGCTGATACCGCCGATCTGGATATTGTCGTCCTTGCTGCGGCCCAGGAGACTGCCCACATGGCCGAATCCCATGCCACCCACTCCGATCATGCCGAAGCGGACACGGTCGTTCGCCCCCAGAACGGTGGAGGGGGTGAGACCGCCGAGACCGATCGCGCCGGTAACCGCGACGGCTGCGGTCTGGAGAAAAGATCGTCGTGAGATATCATGAAAGCCCATCGAACATGCTCCTTTCCAAAACGAAGGATGGCAGGAAGTGAACGTCAGGTCTTCAATTTCAGTTTCAGCCCGGAGATACCGGCCCTTCCGGCCTCCCCGTCACCTTCCGGAACGAATGGCGAGGGTGAGCGGCCGGACTTAACGGACAGCGGGTCTACTCCTACCCTGTCAACCCAAAATGCAGGGGCTTTGGTTGGCTGGCTTCGACACGCTCAGCCAGCGGCCGGGCGCTGAGCTTGTCGAAGCGCAATCCACTCGAAACTATCCGGTTGACAAGGCGCTGCATCCATCGGGACAGATATCCCGTCCGCAACGGCGGGGGCAATCCCATCCGTCCTCTCCGGGTCAAGATCAGGATTTCTTCTGCACGCTCTTCGTATCCAGCGCGGTCACCATCTTCTCCTTCTCCGCGTCCCAGAGGAAGGTTTTGCTCTGACGGTAGGATTCCACCGCCATCTTGATGGCCACCATGGTGGAAGCTCCGAGGTCCACGTTGCAGTTCAGCTTTCCGCCCTTGCGGATGACATCGATGAAATTCCCCTCCATGTCGCGATGGGTCCCGGTGGCCGGAACGATGAGCCGGTCATAGCCGTTGTTGGCTTCCCGGAACTTGTCGCGGTAGGAATCGGTGGTGCTCATGAGGATGTGGGAGGTGTCCTCCGCCATTTCCATGGTGCCGTACCGGCCGTGGATACGGGGCGGCGTGGTGAACTCGTTGGTGACCGTGCTCTCCAGGTACACGGAGAACTTGCTGGCGTAATCCACGGTCATCATGAACACATCGGGGACCTCACGACCATCGGCGTTGTCGAAAAGACCGCCGCCCGCGCTCACCCGGTGCGGGTATTCGCCGTTCTCTCCCGCGACAGCGAGGAGAATCGGCGCGAGGAAGTGGTAGAGCAGATCGGTCGCCACTCCGCCGTTGTAGTCCCAGTAACCGCGGAAGTAGAAGAACCGGTTGGGATTCCAGGGAATGCGCGGAGCGCGGTTTTCCTTCCAGCCGAGCCACATGTCCCAGTCGATGAAATCCTCTCCGCTGGCGTGCGGGCCCACCGGGTCGTCCCGACGGCTGGAGGTCCCGAAAACATCGCCGCCGCGGTTGTTACGGTTCCAACTGCCCTGGGCCCAGGTGACCTTGCCCACCCTTCCGGCGCGGATCATTTCCTGGGCGTTCCACCAACGGTCCTGCCCGGTGCGCTGCGGGCCAACCTGGAGGACTTTCTTGTATTTACGGACGGCGTTGCGGACCTCGATGGCCTGTTCACAGGTGAGAGTGAGCGGCTTTTCGCAGTAGACGTGCTTTCCGGCGTCCATGGCATCGATGGAGAGTTTGGAATGCCAGTGGTCGGGGGTGGCGATGAGCACGGCATCGATATCCTTGTTGTCCAGCACCTTGCGGTAATCCATGGTCCCGATGGCGGTCTGTCCGGCATCGCGGCAGAGCTGCTCGGAGGCGCTCACCCGCTTTTTATACACATCGCATACCGCTCCGACCGTGATATTGTCCTCCGAACTCCGTCCCAGAAGACTCCGGAGGTGGCCGGTACCCATGCCGCCGGTACCGATGACACCAAAATTGATACGATCGTTCGCGCCGAGCACGGAGGAGGGGGTGAGTCCCCCGATCCCGAGAGCGCCCGCGGTCGCCGCGGCGGTTTTGAGGAAGGTACGGCGGGATGATCTGTTTCCGTTCATGCGATTGCTCCTTTGACAATATGTTTGAACAGCCTGAAAGGACAAAGGAAGCTCCGGACGCCTCAATTACAGCTCCAGATAGAATATGCGGGCTTTCCCCAAAAAAACAAGACAGAATGCGCGTCCCGAGGCGTCAAAAGCGGCGGGAGGCAAAAAAAACCGCGCCACACGTAAAGTTCCATTCCGTCAATCGGGTCTATCGTCCCCGGAAGACCGATTTCGGCGCGAACGTGGAGATATCCGTGATTATCCGGATATCCGACCCGCCCTCCAGTTCCATGTCGTTGACCGAGACCCGCCCGATGCGGATTTCGCCGCCCTGATCATCGTGATAACTGTACCCGTTGGAGTGGATGACATAATGCCGTCCATCCACCTTCCCGAGATAGAACATGATGTGCTGACGATTGGCGCAGAGGGTCGCGCCGCCGCCGCACGTGTCGAGCACGCGATATTTCACCTCCGGGGAGGTTTTCTCTTTCATCGCGTATACCGTGTCCGCGTACCTGGCTTCCGTGAGCATGTTGCGGGTGACCTGAATGCCGAATGTCTTCAGTACCGTCCGGACCAGTTCGGAGCAGCTCCGCTCATGGTTGGACCCGGCCCAGCCATAGGGACGGCCCAGCAGGCGGAAGGCGGTTTCGATGAGGTTGCGCCGCGTGAAAGGCTGGTATCCCACGCTCACGGTCGCCTCGGGCCGTATCCAGCCCTCGATCACCGCGAGCGAACCATCCGGGCCGCACACCGGGACTTTCACCCGGTATCCCCGTGGTGTTTTTCCGGCAAGCGGCAGTTTTTCGCCGAGGAAGAAATCGTTCACCCAGTCGGTGCAGCCGGCGTCGCGATACACCGGAACCCGATGGTCGAGGGACACGACGAACGAGCGCGGCCCGGCGATTTCGCGTATCCGGGCAATGGGGGCGAAGGCCACGTTCTCCCGCGGAACCCACCCGAACGACGTGGGGGCCTTGACAAACAGCCAGTCGCCCTTTTTCGAGCGGTGCAGGATGGCCACCGGCGTTCCGGTTTCCAGCCCGGCGGTCTGCATGAGGTCCTGCCAGGCGTACTGGCTCCAGAATGTCTGCACATCGGTGGGAAGGATGCGTACCAGGGTATGCCGCACCAGGACGCCGTACCGGGGATGGATGACCGGGGGAATGGACTCGGAGCCGGTTTCCGCGAACAGCGATTCCTTCTTTTCCGCGGTGAACGGAAGCTGTCTGCGATCCCACATCTCACGGTCGAGGACCCATCGGCGGGCCATATCCAGACGGGCGCGCAGGCTGTCTCCGGGGAAGGTCCGCATCTCCAGCGGGTCCCCGGTGACCGGCTGAATCCCGAACCGGTCGTAGGTATCCACGAAATCCCGGATGGTATAGGGGTCGCCCTCGATATCCACGGAGTCGAACGGCATGGAGCGGTATTCCGCGTTGCGCGCCGCGATGCGGGAAGGGGTGAGCAGAACCTGGTCCGGGTCGCCTTCCAGACGCGAAATCCAGAACGCCGGGGTGTTCATCTCTACGGTGCAGTTGGGCAGGACTTCCGGCGCGGGCGTAACCGTGTATTTGACCTGCGCGGAAAGCGGGGCGCTCGCGAGAAGGGCGAGGATGAGGAAGGATGACGAGAATTTCAAAAGAACCTCCCAGAGAAGATTCGAACCGGAATTCACGGGGTGAAACGATCGGGGGGAGTAAGCGCCTGTCCATACATAAGGAAATCGTATGATTCGCGAGCTCCCGGTCCCCTGACCTTGGATCCCTTGCCGCTCCGCGCGCCTGTTCCCTCACCCCTGCCCCTCTCCCACGCAAGAAGACGCGCGGGCGAGGGGAGAAG
>CAYRTQ010000199.1:0-9006 GCA_964426865.1 uncultured bacterium | reverse complement strand
CAAGAAGATACACCCGGATTCATAAGATCGGAGCTTCACGGAAAAATGGCTTCACCACGGGAAGTACGGCAGGGATACAAGAAAAAGGGCGGCACGAACGTGTTGCGGGCGCTCGCGGTGGTGGAGGCCGGCAAAGGACTCCTCGTCCTCCTCGTGGGACTTGGGCTGCTCACCTTCCTTTACCGTGATACCATTGCGGAAGCGGAATACGTCGCCCAGTTTTTCAATCTGAATTCCAGCCACCACATCCAGAAAATTTTCATCGACACGCTTTCGCGCATCGAGGACCCGCAACTCCTGATGCTCAGTTTCACCGCCATGGGCTATTTCCTCATCCGTTCGGTGGAAGCGGCCGGATTATGGGCGGGATGCGTTTGGGCGGAATGGCTGGCCATTGTTTCGGACTCGATCTTCATTCCCATGGAGATCATCGAACTCCTGCATGGAATCACCCTTGTCCGGGTGCTGGTATTCGTCATCAATATCGCTATCGTGGGGTGCCTTGCCTCGGTGGTCGCCACGCGCATGAAACGGGCTCGGGCCGCGGCGGCGTCATCGGGCGTGTAACCGTACCATAACCGCGGAGGTGTGCCATGGATCTGAAACTGAAGGAGCGGAAAAGAAGGGGCAGAGGGGCAAAGAAGCAGAGGAACAAAGGGGGAAAGAATAGCGGCAACCGGGAAGGGCGCGACCTTTTTTAAAAATATTCGTGTCATACATCAATTCAAGCGAGTAAGAATGGTTCCGTGAGATGAGTATACGGTACAGCGAGTCAACTGATTGTCTGAACGCCTGTTCTGGTGATTCGAATGATTGAACTGATGAAAAGCTGATAAGGGCATTTCTTTTCATCATCCTTTTTCATTTTCATCACGCGCATCACCAGAACAGGCGTTCAGACAGGGTTCAAATACTTTCTTACCAGTTTTATCACTCATTCGCTCCAACCGCATGCGCCATACATGCGAAAAACGGGGTCGGGAATATTTCCCGGCCCCGTTCTGCGTTTCGGTGCAATCGTCCGCTCAGAAATTCGATTTCAGGGTCATCCCGAATATGGGTTCCGTGTATTCCATCACGGAATTTGCCTGGTCGGAATAGCGGATGAACCGGAGATTCGCCCCGATTACAGTTACCTCGTTGAGCTTGTATTCGGCTTCCGCGCGGAGCGTGGTCTTGGTGTTGTCCACCTTGCCTACCCCGGACCGTCCGTTGGAGGAGCCGATATACCCGATTCCCGCCGTGGTGCTGAGCCGCTTGTCCCGCAGCATTTTGTAGGTCGCGGCCAGATTCAGCATGGTGATGTCGGTGGTGACTCCCTTGCGATAATAGGAGTTGTCGGCGTTCTGGAACCGGTAGTAGTTCTTGTTCCCGGTTATTCCGATGGTGGTGTTCACTGTCAGCGGCAAGGGGTTGAGGAGCGAGTTCACATTCAGGACCACGGTGGCGTTGTCGGATTCGTTCCGATCATAGGCGGGAATGTCGCGGTTGTCCCCGATGCTCATGCTGGAGATGCTCAGGGTTCCGGTGTGGCGCTGGAGCCCGGTGGGAAGAGTCGCCCCGAGATTGAGCATGAGCGTGTTGGTGAACATGTCCATCTGCTGGCCGACCGGGTTGAACGCCAGGTCGAGATTGTTGACCGTGGTATAGGTGCGGTAGCCGAGAGAGACATTGGGGGCGTATTCCGGCAGGAACTGCGGACGATAGGTCACCGTAGCGCTCGCCACCTTCGTGTCCTTGGTCAGATCGCTCTCCGCCGTTTTCGTGGTGTCGGCGTACTGCCTGCGCTCGTGATTCAGGTTGTCGGAGTAGGCCTCGTACCCGAGATCGAGCGACACCCGATCCTTGAGGAACTGATTTTTGAGATCCAGCTTGTATCCACCCATATCGGTGCGCTGATGCGGGTTGCCCAGCGAGACATAGTGGGTCGGGATACGGTAGACCTCGGCCTTGACGCGGCTGTTCAGCTTCGGCACGGGAATCGGCGTGACCAGCCGTACCAGGTACACCGAGGTAAGCGCATCCGCCAGTCCCGAACCGATGTTGTCCTTCAGCTTCATCTTGTCGAAGGAAGTCTGGGTGGACCCGTTGAAGCGGAAGAGACTGTCGTCGATCTGGTCCGGCAGCTCGTCCCTGATGTCGTCGGTGACCACGCCGAACATGTTGTCCGTAACCACCGTCCCGCCCAGTTCCGCGGAAAGGACCGTGCGGTTGTTGTTGAATTTCACCGAGGTCTCCAGCGTGCCGACCCAGTTCTTCTTGGGGTTGTACCCGGTGGTGAACTGCTGGTTTCCCGGCCCGGTGAATACGCGCGACTGGTCGACCGGATTGTAGTCATAGGAGAGCGTGGTGGTATCGTCCTCTGCGGAGAAGAGGTTCACTCCCAGGTTCCAGGTGGCGAACTTGTTCCGCACCGGAGCGACATCCAGTTTCAGGGCAGTGACATTGCGCCGGAACGTTCCGGGGCTGAACTCGTAGACGCGGTATTCCCCCGAGGCGTCCCGCGCGATGCGCTGGTAGGGCTTGGCGCTGATGTCCACAAAGTTGTTGTCGTCATCGTAGTATCCGGTGGCGGTCACCTGGGAAATGCCCCGCACCACTTCCACTTCCTCGCCGATGTCGCGCTTGTTGTACCCATAGACCAGATCGGCGTTGAAACGGTTGGACTTGTATGAGGCGCTGAGACCCCGGACCAGGATGCCTTTCATGGAAAGGTCGCTGAAATTGGGGTTGTCGTCGCCGAGATGCACCCGGAAATTACGGGAGCGCAGGGTAGCGTAGTACCGGTTCACCGGCTGGACCTTGTCCAGTTTTTCGCTGGTGAGGAATCCGCTCTCCTCGCTGGTGAGCATGACTCCCGCCTCCCAGGTGAGCGAACCCCGTTCACCGCTGAGCCCCATGTCTATCTTGTTGTTCCAGAGCGGAACCGTCCCGGCGTTGTCGCTGGAACGGTCGTCGCGCTGCAACCCCATGTAGAAGTTTCCTTTCGCACCGATGGGAAGCTGCATCCTGCTTTTGACCTGGAAAGTCCAGATGTTCGGCCCCACGTTGTTCCCGTCGGTGTCGAGAGCGATGACCTCGATGACATGCTGGCCGTCGGGAAGCGCGCGTTTGGGCTGCCAGAGAACCATGTTCCCCTTGAACTCCGCCTCGCGGGTACGGTCGCGGTCGTCGACCTTGACCCGCACCGTGCTCATATCCACCTCGCGGTCGGTTTTGTAGAAGGTGACAATGACCATCTGGTCTCCGGAAACGATCTGCGTTCCCGCTTCCGGGCTGGAGAGGACCACCTCATCGGCGGCCTGGTTCACCAAAGGGTCCATGGCGGTCCGCAGGGGCCGCTCGGTGGGACTGACCGCGGGTTCGGTGGATTCGTTCCCGGACTTGTCCTGCGCCAGGATATAGTACTCCACCACGCCTTCGAGGCCCAGATCGCGCTTGAGCTCACGATACCAGATATCGTTGCGCTCCTTCATCTCGATGGAGTTGTACCGTATTTCGCCGGGCTTGCGGTAAAACAGGGTGGCCCGGGACACCTCGCTGTCGTCCATGATCATGGCCTTGACCACTCCCGCCTCGCGGGATTCGGCGATGGCGTCCATCTGGATGCGGGGCGGGAGGGAATCCGCCGCCGCCCCGGCGCACCACAGCGCCGCCAGAAAGGCCAGGGACGTCGTTTTCAGGAGGGAGCTCCCGGAATGTCCGAAGCCCGCTCCCTTTTTCCGATCAGAAAAGGTCTGCGTCATCATTTTTCCTCAAGCTCCAGTTTCAGGGTTTTCTGGGTTTTTCCATCCGGATCGGTGAACTGGATGTCGATGCTCTTGCGGTCCTTGGGCTTGGTCCCGTTGAGGGCGATGGTCGCCGGTTCCGCGTCGTTCACCGAGGCGGTGAGTTCCGTTCCGCCCACCGCTTTGGCCCGGGCCTGGAAACTGGCCAGACCGTTCACGATAGTGACCCGGGGTTCGCCCGTCCAGGTCTTCCCGCCATCGATGGAGAACTCGAAAGCGTCTCCGAGAGCGGCAAACGATTTCAGGGCGAAAGAGGCGCTGTTGTCGAGTGAGAGCGTTCCGGTGTTCAGGACAGCCAGACCGATGGTGAACGCCGCGCCGACCTCGTGATCGGCGCCGCCTTCCGGAACCATGTTCAGCCTCCACCGGGGTTCCACACCGTCTTTCCAGGCGGTCTTCTTCTTCGCGTCGGAAGAAGAGAGGGTGGTCGGATCGGGAGGCGCCGATCCGGTCTTCACCGTGGAGGTCTGATACTGGTTGAGAAGCACCGTTCCCAACTGGTTCATGAGTTCCACGGTGCTTTCCAGCACCAGGAAGGTCGCCTCGTCGCTTTCGGGATCGTACTGCGAGTCGAATACCGTTCCACGGACGGAGGCCACGGACGACGGGGTCTCGACCTCGTACTTGGAGCCGGGCTTGATGCGGTTATAAATCTCGCCCATGATCAGCTTCGTGCGGTCCTTGGACAGCTTGGGCTTGGCGCCAGCCTGGGAGTGGACTTCGATCTGGGTGTTTTCGTTGATGAGAACGCTCGCGCCGGTGGCGTTGTAAATTATCTTGGCTTTGTTGCCGGTCTCTGCCCGCAGTTGGCAGCCCTCGTACAGGGCCTCGAATTTCTTCGCCGGTTTCCAGTTCGCGCTGGCGTTCTCCCGGAAATCCACATGGCCGTTGATGAGCACGACCGTGGCCACCACATCTCCCTTCTGGGCGGCGGCGTAACCAGGCAGAAACGCCAGAAACACGAACAGCAGAATCAGGCCGTTCATCAGGAGCGTTCCGGTTTTCATGGATCCTTTTCCGTAAGTTTCGGTTGTCCGTATGGGTTCCCTGTTCATGGCTTACCTCACACCCAGGGATATGATGCGGTATTTCTCAAGGAACTCCATGAACCGGGAGGGGGTAACCGGACCGTTCGCATCCCGTATGGAGGAAATATTCATGTCCTTGAACTGCGCGAATTCGGGATGATCGCCCAGGACCTGTTTGACCGCCGCTTCGATATCGGCGAGCGAGGCCTCGGTTCCCGCGCTGGCCACATAGGGAGTGGTGAACCAGGCCCTGGAACTGACAGCGCCGATGGGAGCGCCGTTACGCTCGGCCCCGACGCTCCAGAAGTAGCGAACGCCGAATTTCAGGGGAGCCGCGGTTTCCGGATACCGGTAGGAAGTCCCGGCGACCTTGGCGGAATGCACCTCCGCCCCGTCCTCGCCGGCGATCGAGATGGCATAGGTGATTTCGGCGTCGCTCCCGGAATAGGGATTCCAGGTGAACGTGGGGAAGGCGGAATCGACGTTCATGTTCACCGGGCTGACCAGGGCCGCCCGGCTGACATCGGGAATGGTGAACCGCCACGCCTCCGAAGCGGTTCCGGCGGGTTCGCCCCGGTCGTCCGAGGGAGCGACTTTCCAAACATACGTCTCTCCGCGCTTCAATTGCTCGCCGTCATACTCCCAGGAAGTCCCGTCCACCCGTCCGGAGGTCTGGACGATCCGGCCGTCATCCCGGCTGACTGTCACGACATACGCTTTTCCGGCCCCCTGCCAGCGGAATGCGGGGGTGAGGGAAGCCAGCACCGCGGCGTCTTCCGGGGAGGAAAGGGCGATTTCGTTGAGAGGAAGCGTGAATGCGCCCTGAGTCGGGCTGCCGGTGGGAATACCCTTGTCGTCCGTGGGCTGAATCCGGATATAATGGACCTTCCCCGGTTCGAGTACAGGGGCGTCGGCGGGATAGGAAAAGGTGGTCAGCACCTGTCCGCGGACGGTGTACGCCCGGGCGAAATCCGGGTTGTCGGCCACGGAGACGTCGTAGAGGAGGGCGCCGCCGCCCGCCTGCGCCGCAATCCAACTGAACCGGAGCGGGAAAAACAGGACGGGCTCGTTGAGGATCGCGGGAGTGAAGCGGACCGAGAACTCCCAGATATCGCTCTTTCCCTCGTTGGTCACGCTGATGGACCGCCCGGTGGCGTCGAAACCCTGCACCTGCCAGCAGTACCTGCGCCCACTGACCAGTTCCTCGCGCGCGGACCCCGGATCGAAGTTCACGAACGGCGCGGTCAGCCCGGTTTTCCGCCAGATGGGAATACGACGGATGGCCTCTTCCCGGGTGAGCGCGGCGCCGGTGTCGGAGAACATTTTCCAGAGGGTGAGGGTGTAGAATACGCGGATATTCTTGTTCAACTGGGAAAGGTCGGAAACCGAGGAGGCCTGCCATGTGAACCGTGGAACCGCGACCGTGTCATCGGCCCCGTTGTCCGGGGCCACCAGTTCAGGCGGACGGGGATTGCGAATCTCGATCTCGGCCTCGATGGGATCGACGTCACTCGCGTCGAATGTCTGGCCGTTGCTGTATTTCCCGCGGAGGACGAAGCTCAGGGTGTAGGTCCCTTCCGGGAGGGAGCCGATGCGGAGCACCTCGTTCTTGAACTCCTCGCTCCAGTTGCCGGACATATGGGAGCCTCCGGAGACGAGAACGTTGTCCACCAGGAGCTTTTCCCCGGGAAGAAGGCTGGAGCGCAGGTATTTGGAACTCCGTCCGACCAGATACACTGTGCCGTTCCGGATGATGCCGGGATACCGCCCGGAATCGATGTTTACCGCTATCTCGGCATCGACGACCGTCAGGCTGTCCCCCGTGGCGGCATTTTCGATGGTCAGCCACCAAAGGTTGGGAGTGGAGAGCCAGTCGTCGACCGAGAACATGGCGCTCTCGAGAATGCCGAAGCCGAATCCGGTCGACTGGTTGACTATACCGGTCATCATTACCCGCGCCTGCGTCACCTCCGGCGTTCCGATGAGCAGGACCGCCAGCAAAGCCGGGGCGATGAGCTTTGCAACCATTTTCATGGTGATTCCTCCCGTGGAAAACAAACCAAAAAAACTTGTAAAACTCAGCTTCCGTGCCGCATGTTCCTGGGCCGCATCCCGTAGCTCGATGACGGTCCGTATTTCACTCTCCGTGGATGGGGGCGCGGTGAAAAAAATCCCGCCCGCGGGGCATGCTCGACCGCCCCGGCGGTCCTTCTCGTCGGGAAGCCCCCGAATTCGATTCTCTCTATGGTTTTTTACGAATATGTCATACCAGGTTGGCGTAAAACGCAAAGAAAGCGCATCCACCTTCGCGAAACCGGGTTCGACCCCGCCCAGCCAGCGGAAAGGCCCCGCCGCTTTCCTTGAACCCTGTCTTTATCCCGCAACAAGCGCGATCAGGGAAACAGCACCCCCGCCCGTTATGGCATAATAATCCACCACACCGGCAAAGAATGTTTCCCGTGTCACTTTCCGTCAATATATCGGCATTTTTTATTGTACATTAGGGGGTCAAGCATTGCAAAACGATACCGCGCCCCGTTTCTCCTCCACCCGGTCGGAGGGGATGCGGGGGTGTTTCCATCGATACCGCCGGCCGCAGTGAAACCCCGGCGCGCGGGCCGTTCCCCTCAATCAGCCGGACGGACCGGGCGAGGGAAAGAGTTCGGGCAAGCGTTCCGCCGGGGCGCTCGCCATATCACGCCGATATCGATTTTCCTTTCAGGCCAAACGGTCTTTCGGGTGTATCGAACGTTTTTTCCGCACGCGGGATATAACCCGAAGAAGGCGCGTCCGGAGAAAATTCATCCCCTTGCGCGGATCCATTCGAAGGCGGGCGCGAAAGCCCGCCCTCAATGAATCGCGCGGAGAATTCCCCCGGACGTATTTATCCAGTTCCACGCTCAATTCCAACGGAATCGAGATCAGACCATCCCGACGATTTACACGGCGGTTGTCCCGGCAGTTGCGCGGGTACGGTTCGGAAGCCACAGGAGCAGACCGATGGCGATCATGGTGAAACCGACGACAAGATCGACAATCATCCCGCTTCCCCCGACAATGAATCCGATGGGCAGGAACACCAGGCCGAAAATGAACAGCGCGATGCCGACCGCCATGAAGGGCGACTGCTTCTCCCCGGCGGTCTGACTGAGCTTCATATCGCTCGGCACATCCATGCGGGCGAGGAAAGCGTCCGTCCGCTTCCGTTCCTCGGGATCGGTTTTCCCGACCATCGAACCGATCCACATGGCAGCCGACGTGATGATCATGTTGGCGAAAATGGACACGGAATTGTATCCCTGCTTGAGCCAGTAGTCGAGCGAGGGATCGATGGCGATCTGATCCTTGAACACCTGGAGGAGAACGGTGTTCAGCACGACCAGCGTCGCTCCGGAGATCATGCCGATCACGATGCCCCACAGGGCGCCGCGGGAATTGATCCGACGGACGAACAGCCCCGCGAGGAGCGGCAGCATGATGGCCGGGCCGAGCGCCCCGAAGGCTTTCACCATGATGTCCCAGAGATTGAAGCCCTTGATGTAGTTGATGCCGAGCGCGAAAAGAATGGTGAGACCTCCGACCAGGGCGGTATTGATCTTCCCCCACATCAGGAGTTCCTTATCGCTTGCCTCCGGGCGTATTTTACGGCCGTAGAAATCCTTGGTGAGAATGCCGGAAAGGACGTTGTACTCGTTGCCGAGCGTGGAAAGCGTGGCGCTGAACATCCCGGCGATCATGAGTCCCATGACGCCCACGGGAAGCACTTTCAGACACATCGCCACATACGCCTCGGCGGTTCCCCCGGGCTTGTCCATGAGTTCGGGAATGGCAACCCGCGCGGCCATTGCGGGGATGAAGAAGAGGAGCGGGCCGATGAAGGTAAGAATACCCATGGTCACGGCCACTTTACGGGCGTCCTTCTCGGTTGCCACGCAGTTGTATTTCTGCACGAGACCCCAGCTCGCATTGTAGGAAACCAGGGTCATCACCGCGAACGCGAACCAGTCGAAAAACCCATAGGAAGGAGCGAACGGGCGGAAGAACCCTTCCGGCGCCTGGGCGACGAAACTTCCGATGCCGCCGACCGCCGCGAGTGAAAGGGGAACCACCGCGACAATCGCCACAAGCAGGATGATTGCCTGGAAAAAGTCGGTCACCAGCACCGCCCACTGCCCCCCGAGAAGGGTATA
>CAYRTQ010000198.1:0-9050 GCA_964426865.1 uncultured bacterium | reverse complement strand
GACAAGCCTCCATATACTGTCGCTGTTTCACAAGAGTCCGCTTCAATCGTCAAACCATTGTCCCTATGATCAAGTTCAAGCGTTTTTGAAAGAAAGTAGTTCCCTGACATTACCAGTATTCGTTTTTTCCCTGCACCAGATTTTCGCGCCAAATCGCGGGCGGCTTCGAGTGTTGCCAAAGGACTGGTAATGCTGCCCGTATTATTATCCGAACCTTGAGGTGAGACCACAAATGTGTGGCTCTCGTTTTCATACGGCAAAACCTGTTTGACAGGCGCTATTACCAAGAGTGTAATGAGCGCACACAAATGAATCTGGAAACGACTACCCAATAATGCAAACACTGACGATAATGGCCTCATGGTGAAATTGCTCCGGCAATTGAACGTTGACGTTGGCGGCATAGGTCACCGAAGAATGTTTGAGGTAATTCCGCACATGGTGTTAACGTGTTTGAAGAGTTTGCATAAAGGAACGGGTTTACTTTTCCAGATCGTCCCTGGATCGGGCCGGAATGCCTGAGCGGATTGTGTTTTCAAGTCACCGCTGAAATATTCATCCGGATTATACTCCGGGGCATAGGGAGGGGGGGGGGGAAGAAAGCCTCAATTCTTTGCACTGAAAACCTTTTTTCGGGTTTTGCTCATAATTTAAAATAACTCCAGAACTCTTCCTCCATCTTTTTCACGTCAATACTTGTATAGACACTTACCTTTCTTTTTAGAGTCCAAGGTGGCGTGTCAACCATCTTTTCCCGGGCCCATTCCGGGTTGATGACTGCGTACACAAGCGCCACATCCCACATCGTCCAATAACTATCCGGTTTGCCGTCATAATAACCGTCCATCCATCTTTCTCGGATAAAAGCACCTATTCCTTTTTCGCGTCCCAGCCTGGCAATAGAACTTTTACTGTGGAATTTCAGCAATCCGCTTACATTATTGGGCATGATATGAAACTCTAAATCTGTTGCATCACAAAGTACATCAAAAGCATCTAAATCATTGGCCACATTGAACTCCCCCTCTCCTATCCACAAATTCTTGTCAAAATCATATGTTTGGCCTAACCAATATAACGATATTCTTTTTGAAATCTCAGGCCTCAATAATACTGCTGAAGCAATATTGGTTAAAGAACCAAGGCTTATAATCGTCAACTTTTGATTATGAGGGATTTCCAGAGCCTTCTTTATTATAAAATCTGAAGCATCACTTTTCCGGGGGATATTATTTGCCCCATCTCTTTTATAAAGTATTTTTATTTCGCTTCCCTTTAATGCCGGGGTTTCTCCCCGGTTTAACATCTGCAAAATTTTTACGTTTACCAACCAGCTTCTATATGCAGAATTTTTATTCAAGCATGGTTGATTTCCCCCTCCTTCCGTCTGATTTCTTCCATCCACATCAAACTGTGCTGCTGTCAGCCCAATGATTGGAATTTTATCAGACTTAAATGCTGCTGTAATAGCAAGCACATCATCAAGCTCATTATCAGTGTCTGCATCGATTATAACATTTCGAACTTGAGCATTCAGAACTGTTGATAATGAAAGGAAAATGATCAATAATAATCCTATTTTTTTCATATCAACTCCTGATTGACTTTTGTTATTATTGATAACATAATCGTTTAGAAATCAAGTGGTATATTTATGTTGAATTAATGTGTGCATGACTATTTGTGGAATGTTAGTAAATGCTCGCTTGGAGATGCTGGTTGATATCCTTTCCTCCAATATACCCCAGAACAAGCAAAACCACCCAAAATCAGCATCCAGAAAAAGTACAACATACATCTTGCCGTGCTTATGAATACGTATGCAAAACGAGTGCGTCTTTTTAAACTCGTTTCCCTTTTCGACCGAGGGTGTCCTATCCATAGCTGAAGGTCGGTAGCGACTCGATCTACAGGTCGAATTTATGCTACCTTTTTCCGATTGTCAATCTTTTTTCTCATTATGTGCATCCATCTGTGCTTTTTCATCCGGAAGTCCTCATAGCCTATGGTGCGACGGAAGGACTTCTCCGCATAGAGATACAATGTCGTCGCTAACCGTAAGACCATCGAGCCATTCCTCCATCTGCTGATTATTCCGGTACGAATCCGTACTCCTCCATGCGGAGACTCGATTGGCCTGTTCCGGTCATTGTCCCTTGTCCCAACGAAGGGATACTCCAAAGTGACGGGCACCATAATCCACCATTTAGCCTTGAGGCAACGTGTTGAGATAAAATAGTATAATTATAGATCATAAGTAATTATATATTTAATTGTATACATGTATATGCCGTGATAATTTGCAGCAGGATGCCAACTTACTGCTGTATGGAAATTCAACGGCTTCGATCCAGAGATGTCATTCTGGTATTCCCAATCCCGGCTCTTCTTGGAATGGCACCCTTCTTTACAATCCATGAGGAGGGATAAAAACGACCAAAGGACTGACCTCCTCTGGAAAATGGGAAAGGAAGAGAGAGTTGCTCCAGGAAGGCGACATGCAACGGCAAATACTTCTCAGTTGTTACGAGCGATTATCCGTGGGACATTCGGATTTGGATGTGGTGGGCGGTTAGACCGGAATGCCTGAGCGGATTATGTGTTCACGATACAGTATATGTCGTGCGACGCCCTTGTCCGAGACAACCGTAATCATGACGATCAATATCTCAGTTTTCCCAAGGCGCCGTTCGCACGATGATTGCATTGTCTTTTCACTCGCTTCGACAAGCTCAGCCAGCGGCAGGCGTTAAGCCTGTCAAAGCCCGATGATTGAAAAGACTCAGCTTTTCATCATGTTCATCACGCGCATCACCAGAACAGGCATTCAGAAGGTATCGAATTCTTCCGGGATTGATCGAAACCCCGGTATCACACCTTTCTCGACACCGCCATCTCCACCGCCAGCAGCGCCGCGGCGAGCAGGATGAACCACCCGAACAACTCCTTGCCGTAGCGCTCCTTCCGCACCGTTTCCGCAATATTCCCGGATTCCTTCAGCGGCTTCCATTCCACCTTCCGGAACGCCTGCGCCATCTTGCGGGTGCTTGCGCGCTCGAAACGCACCTCGGTCCGGGGAACATCCACGGTGAACCGCGAGAGTTCGCTTCCTCCCGCGGAAAGGGAGCAGAATCCCGGAAGCCCCGCCGTCTCGCCCTTGAGAACGGGTCCGTTGTCGCCGGGAGTCAGTTCCACAACACGCGCGGGACCGTCCTCCGGCTTCAGGGTGATCGCGATGTTCGCGAACGACTCGGCCACGGCTTCCCGGAGCGGCTCTCCGGATTCATATCGTCCCCCAAGCACGGCATCGCCGGAGACAAACTGGACGGTGCGCACGAACAACGGCAGGAAAAGGCCGGTGAGCGGCAGATCGCTGGATTCGGGATCGGCAGCCATGGCGAACACCACCACCCGCCCCTTGCCGCAAACGGCGCTCGCGATGGCCGGGGAGCCGTCGGTGAGTCGCGCCAGAACCGAGCTGTTGCCCCGTGGAGCCAGTTTCAGGTACGCGGTGACCGCGGGCTTGCGGAATTCTCCGCCGCTGGTGATCCCTTGGAGTATGGGATGGCCGTAATTGAACCAGTCGATATGCACCGCATTTCCGGATTTGGAATCGAGAGCCACCCGAACCGGAGCATCCGAGGGGAACAGGTCGCGGAAAACACCCCGGTCATACAGCGCGGGGTCCGCATCCCGGGGAGGGAAAACCACCAGCCCTGCGCCGCGATCTGCCACCGCGGCCAGGAGCTTGCGGTACAGGCTCTCGGGCAGGGCGCGGACTCCGGAGAGAACGATGACATCCGCGGACTCAAAATCCGCTGCGCTCAATCCGGAAACCGCGGCGGTCCTGACCGTAACCATCGGCTCCGAGGGATCGGGATTCAGCGCCCGCGAGGGGAAATACAGGTTCTCCGGAGAATCTCCGCAGAGGAGGATATTCCGAATTCCGGGGACCCGGAATGTCAGGCGGCGGGTCTCCCCCGCCTCGAAACGGCCGTCGTGCACCGTAGCGTACACGGAGTACCACCCCGGGTTCTCCGGCAGGTATTCAAACTGCGCCTCGAAGCGGCCGCCGCGGCTCACCGCCTCCGTACGCCCTTTCCGCTCGCCGTTGACAAAGAATTCCACTCCCGTCCGGTCCGCGTCGGAACCGGCGAACCCGGTGACCCGGACGGTTATCCTGCGCCCCGGAGAGAGGAGCCGTTCCGCGAGACGAATGTCGTCGAGCACCGCTCCCCCGTGTTTTTCCGGCCCGACCGGCGCGGTGTAGCAGCGGACACGCTCCACCGATGCCAGGGACTCCGGCAGAGCGTTGACCGCGCCGTCGGTGATAAAGTACAGTTCACGGTTCGGAGTGGGAGAGGACTTCAGGAGATCGAGCGCCCGGGCGAACGCCGCGGTGATGTTTCCCGTTCCCCGTGGACGCTCGGCCGAGCGGAGGGATTTCTCCAGTTCCGCGCGATTGGCGGTGAGTCCCTCGCCCAGAACCACGGGTTCCCGCCCCGCCAGAATAATCGCGGCGCGGTCTTCCTCCCCGAGGAGGGAGACGACCTCCCGTGCCTTGCGCAGCGCGGTATCGAAAAGCGCTTCGCCATTATCAACATATCCCATGCTCGCGGAGGAATCGATGACCATCACCGCCGTGGTGCGGGCGTCTTTCTGGAACATGCTGCGGAGCGCGGGACGGGCGAACGCGAGGACCACCGCGGTCACGATGAGGGTGCGGATGAGGAGCGCCAGCAACTGACGGAAACGGAGCCGCCGCATGCGGTCGGTTTTCATGCGTTCCAGGAATTCCAGGCTGGGGAACGCCACTTCCTTCGCCCGACGCCGGGAGAAGAGGTGGATGAGCAGGGGAAGAATGGCCGCCCCGAGACCGAGAAGGATGAGGGAATTCAGGAATTGCATCAGTGCAGCCTCTTCCGCTTGGAGAGATACTCGGAAAGCGCGCGGTCAAACCCGGTATCGGTGGTGAACCGGGCATAGTCCACGTTGATTTCGTGCAGGGAGCGGACCAGAAAGCGGAGGCGCTCATGCATCAGGGCAATATAATTTTCCCGAATGTGACGCGGCTGGGTGGTGAGCATCGCCCCGGTTTCCATGTCGGTGAACCGCACCTCGCCGTCGTAGTCGAATTCCAGTTCCAGGGGATCGAGAATGTGGAGCGCCAGCACCTCGTGGCCGTTGTGACGGAAATGTTTCAGCCCCCGGATGAGCGCCGAGGGTTCGGTCATCAGATCGCTGATGAGGATGACCAGCCCCCGGGAGGAAATGCGCTCCGCCATGGTATGAAGCACCTCCCCGGTAACCGTACGGCCCTTGGGTTGGCTGGCGCCGAGCACGGCGATGATCTCGGCGAGCTGGGACTGAACCGAGCGGGGCGGGACATGCGCCCCGATACCCTCGGAAAAAGTCACCAACCCCACGCTATCCCGTTGGCGGAGCATGAGAAAGGTGAGCGCGGCGGCGATGACGCTCCCATAGCGGAGCTTGGTCATGGCGCCCCGCCCCTTGAACCCCATGGAGCCGCTGGTGTCGAGAATGATGTGGGCTTTGAGGTTGGTTTCCTCCTCGAACCGTTTGACGTACATGCGGTCGCTGCGGGCAAAAACCTTCCAGTCCAGGTAGCGCAGGGAATCGCCCGCCATGTACTGACGGTGTTCGGAGAATTCCGCGGAGAACCCGTGATAGGGACTTTTGTGCAGCCCGGTGATAAACCCTTCCACCACGAAGCGGGCAATGAGATCCAGCCGCGCGATGCCGCTCACGATTTCGGGAGAGAGGAATTCCCGATGGGAATCTTTCACCGCTTCTCCTCGATGAGACGGTTCACGATGTCCGGGGCGGACACTCCCTCCGCCTCCGCGGCAAAGGTGGTCAGGATGCGGTGACGGAGAACGAGCATGGCCGCCGCACGCACATCGTCGCGGGAGGGCGTGAACCGGCCGTCGAGCGCCGCACGGGCCTTGGCTCCGAGAATGAGATACTGCGAGGCCCGGGGTCCCGCGCCCCATTTCACCCACTCCTTGATGAACGCCGGTGCGTCGCTCTCGGTCGGGCGTGATTTCCGCACCAGGTCCACCGCGTAGCAGACCACATCATCCGCTGCGGGGACCCTTCGCACCAGATTTTGCAGGGCGACAATCTCCTCGGCGCTCAACACCCGGTTCGGGACGACATCCGCCGCGCCGGTGGTGCGGCGGACGATTTCAACTTCCTCCTCGCGGGAGGGATAGTCGATCCAGAGATTGAACATGAACCGGTCCAACTGCGCTTCCGGAAGCGGATAGGTCCCTTCCTGCTCGATGGGATTCTGCGTGGCAAGGACGAAGAATGGTTCGGAGAGACGCATGGTCTGGCCCTGGGTGGTCACCGAGTGTTCCTGCATGGCCTCCAGGAGCGCGGACTGCGTTTTGGGCGGCGTGCGGTTGATCTCGTCGGCGAGCACGATATTGGCGAAGACCGGCCCCTTGACAAAGCGGAAATTACGGCTTCCGCTCTGGGGGTCCTCCTCGATCACTTCCGTTCCCACGATGTCCGAGGGCATGAGATCCGGGGTGAACTGGATACGGGAGAAGGAAAGATCCAGCGCCCTCGCCAGCGAGGAGATCATGAGCGTTTTGGCCAACCCCGGAACACCCACCAGGAGCGAATGCCCGCGACAGAGGAGTGAAATAATGAGGCTGTCGATCACCGCATCCTGTCCAACGATCACCCGACCGATTTCCTGTTTTATTCTGCGCCGCGAGTCCGCCAGGCGCTCCAGCAACGCTCCGTCATCGATTTTCTTGTTGTCCGGCATGAACGGTCCTTTTTGTTATATGAAAGATGGTGGCAAAGGGTAAAAAAACCTGAAAAGGATCCATACATGAGGGTTACCGCCCGAAAATATTCTTTCCCCTTTGCCCCTCTGCTCCTTTGTCCCTTTGTCCCTTTCCTTACGTCTTCAATTCCTTCTTCTTCGCCCCCGGGAAGAGGACGTTATTCAGTATCAGCCGGTATCCCGCGGAATTCTTGTGTAGGAAGAGCTGGGTCGGGGGATCGCCCACATTGTGACGGTAATCCTCCGGGTCGTGGCCGCCGTAGAAGGTCCAGGTACCCTTGCCCAGGTTGCCGTGGATATACCGGGCGGTGTCGTGCTGTTTGCTTTCGCCCATGACCACCACGTTCTTCTTGATGATGCTCTTCCTGAACTCCGAGGTCTGCCCCATGAACCCGCCCACAGGGTTTTCGTGGCACTGGGTGAGCATGGTGGGCACGGGATCGTACTTGGCGCTGAACTCGAAAAGTTCAAAATAGTCCATGGCCTCTGCCGCGCTGTTGGCGAATGTCGAGGGGGGAGTGACATCGATATCCGAGAATTCATAGACATAGGGATCGGTCACCAGCCGGAAATTCTCGAAAGCGAGGGTGCGGGAGAAGTCCAGCTTCGACTGGCAGTCCGGGTCCATGGCGTCGCCGTCGAATTCCGGTCCCGCGATATCCGTCCCGTGCGCCGCGAGCGCGATATCGAAGGAATCGGTGGCCGAGCACATGGCGAACATGAATCCGCCGCCCTCGATGTACTCCCGGACCCGCTCCGCCACCGCCTTCTTTTCCTCGGAAACCTTGGTGAATCCGAGCTGCCGCGCCATTTTCTCGAACTCCATCTGCTGCTGGACATACCAGTCCGCACCGCGGAACGCGCCATAGAATTTGCCGTACTGGCCGGTGAAATCCTCATGGTGGAGATGGAGCCAGTCGTACTTCTTCAGATTTCCGCCCATAACCTCGGCATCCCAGACCGTGTCATAGGGAATTTCGGCGTAGGTCAGGGCCAGGGTCACCGCGTCATCCCAGGGTTTGAGATTCGGCGGAGTGTATATGGCGACCTTGGGGGCCTTCTCCAGGAGTTCCCGTGACATGTTGGAGTTCTGGATGGTCTCGTCGATCTTCGCAAGAGCCGAGGGCCCCGGTAGTTCGTAGGACACTCCCCGGGTGAGCGCATATTCGACAATCTCGCCGTCGCTTTCCAGGAGGAAGGATCCGCCGCGGTAGTTCAGCAGCCATTCCACGTTCCTGCCGCCGGAAAGGGCGTGATAGGCGACCCCATAGGCTTTCAGGTGATCCGCCTGCTTGAAATCCATGGGGATGAGCATCTTCTCCGCGAACGCGGGCGGGACGGCCAGGAGGAAAACCAGCGCGGCAAGAAGCAAACGTTCCGCCGTGCGCATACCGTGCGCCCCCGCATCGTCATTCCGCACGGACAGTGTATTTCCCCTCTGTGCTTCCAAACCTTTGCGCCTTTGCATATTTTCTTTTCTCATTTTTCCACGATGCTCCTCAACCGGTTTCGCAATTCCGCCTCGAACACGGAGCCGGGATAAGCGGTGAGCGCCCGAACATAGAGTCCCCGCGCGCCATCGCTGTCCCGGAGATCGGCGAGATGGATTTCCGCGGCATCCATTATGGCGCTCACGCATACCGTGGTATCCCGGGCGGCGGTGATGGCCTTGTCGTACCATTCCAGCGCCCGGGAGGTTTCTCCCTTGACTCGCCAGTAGGCCCCGAGAGCGCTGGCCGCCGCGGGAGCCACCGCGGAGGAGGTGTCCGAGGCCGCCACCGCGAGACTGTCAAGTCCCTCGGCATCCGCCCCCCGGAAGAGCGCATACCGTCCGTGGGCGAAGAGGTCGAAATCACGGCGCTCCTTCGGGGTCGAGGAACGGAGGAACAGGACCCGCAGGGACAAGAGGTCGTTGGAAACATGGTCGTCCGGGGCGTTGGCCACGCAGGATTCGATATCTCCGGTCATTTCGTCGTACCTGCCGGTGAAAAAATGGACCAGGGCGTACTGCGAAGCGGCGCTTTGAATTTCCTCCCTCGAACGGGCTTTCAGGCGGGCCTGATCGAGCGCCTTTCCGGCCTCCTCCTCCGCTCCCTTGCGAAGATACCGCTCCCCGAGGAGAATCCAGGCCTCGAACGCCACTCCGCGATCCACGGTGGAATCGGCCAGGCTCCGGAGTTTGGCGGTAAGGTCCGCTCCCCCGTTCTCTTCCATCTGCATGAGCCGG
>CAYRTQ010000197.1:0-9083 GCA_964426865.1 uncultured bacterium | reverse complement strand
AACACACCATGCCCGATTTTCCCCGCACCCTGGTCGGCGGCGTTTCCGTTTCCCGCCTCATCGTGGGTACGAACTGGCTGCTCGGCTGGTCCCATACCAGCGCGGCGAAGGATGCCTTCATCAAATCCTACCAGACCCGCAAGAGCATCGCGGATACCATTTCGATTTTTCTGGAACGCGGCGTGGACACCATCATGGGGCCGCTCCATCCCCTGCTCACCGAGGCGCTCCGGGACGCCGAGGACCGCACCGGCCGCCGTACCATACGCATTCTCACTCCCGCGTTCAACATCCTTCCGGACGGACCCCCGGAAAAAGAGCCGGAGCGGATGTTCGACCAGTGCCGTGAGGCCGGAGCCACGTTCTGTTTCCCGCACCAGTGTGTCACCGACGCCCTCCTGGACCGCATGCACGGAGAGATACGGGATATCGGACGTTACACCGCGCTCATCCGCGAGCGGGGCATGATCCCGGGACTTTCCACCCACATGCCCGAGGCGGTGGTCATCGCGGACAAAACCGGAGCCGATGTGGAAACCTACATCCAGATATACAACGCCGCCGGATTCCTCATGCAGGTGGAGGCGGACTGGATCATGCGGGTCATCTCCCGGGCGAAGAAGCCGGTCATGACCATCAAACCGCTGGCGGCGGGAAGGCTCCTCCCCGCGGTGGGACTGGCGTTTGTCTGGAATACCATCCGCGACCGGGACATGGTCACCATCGGGACCACCACCCCGGACGAGGCGCGCGAGGTCATCGACCTCTCTCTCGATTACCTCGAACGCCGGGTCCCCGGCCATGAACTGCAATGGACGAGAAGCAAATCGTCGCTGGGGTAGAAATGCCGGGCATCGCCCAGTCAGATCGACCGCAACCGGAAGCCGCCGCGGGACAGAGGCGGCTTTTCATTCTTCCGGCGCGGCATCGCCCTTCACATCCGTTTTGGGGTACACCGTCAGGGTGAGAATGTTCCGGCCCTCCTCACGGCGGTATTCCACCCGGTCCATGATCCGCCGCACAAAGAAGATTCCCAGTCCGCCGATGTTACGGTCCTCGAGCGCGGCAGTGGTGTCCGCCTCCGGTGCGGCGAGCGGATCGAAGGGAATCCCGCGGTCCCCGACCTCGATGCTCAGTCCGCGCCCGTCCGCTTTCAAGAAACGCAACTCGATAACTCCCGGTGTTTCCGGATAGGCGTAGTTGATGACATTGACCAGCACCTCTTCCATCGCCAGTTCGATACGGTCGGCGGCCCCCTCATCGAATCCCCGTTCCATCACCCGTTTCCGGGTGAACTCCAGAAGGGGGCCGAGGTTTTCCGGTTCGGCGGAGAGTTCCAGCCCGCCCAGCGGCTCACACATCGTTCAGCGCCTTGTCTTCTGATTCGTAGATGGCCATGATGTCATAAAAGCCGGACATCGTGAAGACTTCCTTGACCATGCCGGTCAGGGAGCAGAGCAGGAGCTTGCCGCCGGAAGCCCGCAGTTTCTTGGCTCCGGACAGGAAAACCCGCAGACCGGCGCTGCTGATATAGCCGAGTTGGGAGAGGTTGAGCACCAGCGTCCGCTCGCCCCCCTGAATGAGTTCGCCCAAACGACGGTCCAGGTCGGGGGAGGTGGCGGAATCGACTCGCCCGGATACGCTCACCACCAGCGCGGAGCCTTTCTTCGTCTCGGAAATGTTCAGCATGGTATCGTCTCTCTCCTTCTGCAAATGGGTATCCGCGAATGAAATTCCGGAGGCGCTGAGAAACGGCGGATGGCCGTTCCTTTCCCCGGGACGGGAATGATTTCTTTGGGGTAAAGATACTCCCGAAGCTCCGGAAAGGAAACCCTGAAATGCACCCCGCGAAACGTGACCCGGAAAAAACCGTTTGCATACGGTGATCCATGCATTACCTTACCCCGGACATTTTCCGGGGAGCGCTCCCGGCGGCGCGTCCGCAATTCCCGCGCGCCCCTGTCGCGGCGCGGTTACACCCCGGCGCGACGGTTCACGGACCGTGCTGCCGCATTCTCATGATTTGCCACCGCGGAGGTATGTACATGGAACTGGGAATGGTTTTCGATGGCCGGGCGGGAGACCCCAACGTCATCGACGAGGCAACCCGCAGAAAAATCTCGGCTTTCATCGAGGAACGGGTGGGAGACCTGCGCTGCCCCGATCACGGCAAGGCGCCCACCATCACCTGCTCCGGAGACAGCCTGGAAAATCTCTCCTTCGATGTGACCGGCTGCTGCCCGAAAATCATCGCCCTGACCCGGGAAAAACTCAGCGAGTGACCCCGGCACGATGAGCGGGCCGGGATCATAACCGATTCCAGCCCGCCCGATCCCTCCTTTCGTCCCCTGTCCGCGGGGCATTCCCCTCCCGCGTGGAAAAGGCCCAACCCCCCTGTAAATCGGCTCTCCGGCGATAATAATCCTTGACAAAATGCCTCTTCCCGTGTTTATATAGTCCTGCTGATATTCCCGAATTCCTCCAGCTAACAGGTGTTTTATTCATGAACGCACGGCGTTACCTCCGTCGGCTTGCCCATATCACGCCCATTCTGTGGCTCATGTTCCTTTCGTGCGCCCGAATGCCCGATCCGCAGCCGTCCTGGTCGTTCGCGCAGGGGGAAATCAGCGTTCAGTACCGCGCCGACGCCATGCTCAACGCATTCAACGGCGAAGCGCACACGGTCGTCCTCGTGATCTATCAGCTCACATCTCTGGATGCATTCGGGAGCCTGACCAAAAGCGAGGAGGGTATCCGGACGCTCCTGGAGGCCCGACGGTTCGACCCGGGTGTGGTGGGGACGGACAAGATCATCGTGCAGCCGGGAGAGGAAAGCGGTCTCCGGCTCGACCGCGCGGAACAGGCCCGATGGGTGGGCATCGTCGCCGGATACTACGACCTCGTTCCCGGACAAGTGGATCGTACGGTCGGCATATCATACGATATCCGGGAAACCGGGAAAATCAGGAAGAAAAAGATCGCCCGGGTGAATCCGCTGCTCATCGATCTGACACTCGGAACCCGCGCCATATACAAGGTAGGTACACTCTGATGAAACCGGTCAAACCCGTCCTGTGGTACCAGGGACTCTTTCTCCATCCCCAGCATTTCCAGCAATCCGATGCCTGGACACAATCCCTGCTTTCCCCCATCCACGAATACGGTCAGCCCTGGAACTGGGGGGTATGCCGGATGGAAATCCGCCCCGATGCCTTGCAGGGTCTTTCGTTCGATCTCGCCGGAGGCGAGTTCATCTTCCCCGACGGCTCCTGGGCGAGCGTCCCGGGGAACGCCCGTATCGCGCCGCGCACCTTTCGCAAGGAAGAACTGGAAGCGGGACGGCCGTTCACCCTGTACCTGGGCCTGCGGAACCATAACGACGGCGGCGGGAATGTCACTGTCGTCCGCGGCACGGCGGACCTCCTTTCCGCGGATACCCGGTATGTTTCGCCCCCGGACCACGAAGAAATGAAGGACACCCACCGGGGGGGACCTGCCGCGCCGGTGAACCTCATGGAATACTCTCTCCGGGTGCTGCTGGAAAAGGAACGGGGAGAAGCGCCGGAATACCAGGTCATTCCCGTGGCGGAAGTGGAGTACGACGGCAATGAACTCAAGCCCTCACGCTCCTTCGTGCCGCCGCTGGTCACCATCACGGCCTCCGACTCCATCCGTCAGATCGTCCAGAACATCCGCGAGCAGGTGATTTCCCACTGCCACCGTCTGGAGGAGTACAAAGTCCCCCGCGACACCCAGAACACCGAGGTGGACGCCGGATATCTCCTGTTCCTGCTGGCCCTGCGCACGCTGAACCGGTACGCCCCCGCGCTCTGTCACCTGCTGGAAGCGCCCCATCCGCATCCCTGGACCGTATACGGCATGCTCCGTCAGATGGTGGGGGAACTGAGCGCCTTCACCGACCGGGTCAACGCTCTCGGACAGCTCGCCGATGGCACGGAACTGCTCCCGAAATACCAGCACACCGCGCTCCTCACCTGCTTCTCCGAGGCCCAGATGCTGATCACCGAACTCCTCGGAGCAATCGTCATCGGCCCAGAGCGGGTCATTCATCTGGATCGCAACGGCGGCTATTTCACCGCCCAGGTTCCCGCGGAGGCTTTCGAGGGAAGGCACGCTTTCTATCTCGTGCTCCGCACCGCGGAAAGCCGGGGAAATGTCATGGAGATTATGCAGCACATTGCCAAGGTGAGCAGTGTCGAATACATGCGGACGCTCATCGGACGGGCGCTTCCCGGTATCCCGCTGGAGTTCAGCCTGCTGCCGCCGCCCGGACTGCCCAATCGTCCCAACTCCTACCACTTCCGGCTCGATCTGAGCAGCCCGCAATGGACGGAAATCCAGAAGAACGAAAGCATCTGTCTCTATTGGGACCAGGCGCCCAAGGACGTGAAAGTGGAGTTCGTGGTGATTCGGAAGTAAAAAGAAGACAGCGGGAAAGACGGGGAGAGGACCATCCCCGATGGACATTCTGGCAGTTCGAGATTCAAACGCCGTGACACTTTTAAACGTGTATCCTGACACCCTGGCACTCCTTTCCGGGATTTCTCCATGCGCCTTGTGGAACACTTTTTCGAGGTCTTTTACTACACCTCTTTTCTGCAGAGCCTGGATTTCAGCCAGCTTCCCTATGAGAGCGTGGCGAAACGGTACAAGCAGATACTCTCCAATTCCCTGAATTCCGCAAAACGCGCGGGCTATACGGACAAGGACTGGGGCAACGGACTCTTTCCGGTGTGCGCCTGGGTGGATGAAACCGTGCTCTGCTCCGACTGGTCCGACCGTGAAAAATGGCAGCAGAGCCCGCTCCAGATGGTATTCTTCAAAACCATGAACGCCGGAGAGGAATTTTACTCCCGCCTCAACGCGCTGGACCGTGACGCCCGCGATGTGCGGGAAGTCTATGACTACTGTCTCACCATGGGATACCGGGGCAAATATTTCCAGCCAAAGGACGATGAAACCATTCGTGAGATCGCCCGCGCCAACCTGGACTGCATCACCGGCAACAACGGTCTGGAACTCCCGAGGGTCTATTTCCCGGAAGCCTACGCCTGGACCGGGGAACACCGGACGCGACGTCCATCGGCGTTCCAGGTCTCGCCGCTGACCCTGGCCGGTTTCATCCTGCCGGTCGCCGCGTTCGTGCTGCTCCTGCTTCACTATGAGCACACCCTGGGAACCGCGGTCGCCGCGTTCCTCACCGCGGGATTCTGAGATAAACATGTGGCGCGGGGAAAAGAGCCTTCCTTTCGCGAGCCGGGAAAAATCTGGTCCTTTTTTTGCATACATCGTATCCGATGCGGCGGTTTCCTCCTTTACGCTTTTCCCGGTATTTCTCTGTATTTGATTTTTTCGAGGAATTCGTTTCTGAAAGCGGCTGAGAACGGGCATCGTTCCCTTCTCCTCCGGCTTTTCGGATTATATCCTTCATCTTTCGTCCCGCATATTCCCTGATGATAAAGTTTCTGAAAATATTGCTTCTCACGCTGCTGCTTCTGGCGATCGCCGCCGGAATAGTCTGGATGGTGCTGGTCCGGAACTATCCCTGGTGGGTGGGCGCGGCGCTGGCGTTGGGGCTGTGCGGGATATGGCTGGGGATCGTGTTCCTGCGGCGGTATCTCCAGCGCCGGAACGAGAAGGAGTTCGTGCGGCGGGTGATTTCCCAGGACGAGGAATTCATCAAGGCCGCTCCCCCGGAGGAAAAACCCCAGCTCATGGATTTGCAGGCGAAGTGGAAGGAATCGGTGGAACTCCTCCGCAATTCCTACCTCCGCAAGCAGGGGAACCCCCTGTATGTCCTGCCCTGGTTCCTCATCATCGGCGAATCGGGAGCGGGAAAAACCTCCGCGGTGCGTAACACCCGTCTGCATTCCCCCATCGGAGAAGAGAATCTCACCGCCGGCATCTCGGTGACCCGAAACTGCGACTGGTGGTTCTTCGAGGAAGCGATTATTCTCGACACCGCCGGACGATACACCATTCCGGTGGATGCGGGAGTGGACCGCGAGGAATGGGAGCGGTTTCTGGCGCTCCTGGCGAAATACCGTCGGCGCGAACCCATCAACGGCATCATCGTCACCATCGCCGCGGACAAGCTGCAGGAGATGGACGAGGCGAAGCTGGGCGACGAGGGGCAGAGCGTCCGCATGCGTGTCGACCAGATCATGCGCACCCTGGGAGCGCGGATTCCCATTTATGTTCTGGTCACCAAGATCGACCTGATTCCCGGGATGCTGGAGTTCAGCGCCCTTCTCCCGCCGGAGGGACGCGACCAGGCCATGGGATTTGTCAGCGAGGACTTCGACACCGGATGGAAAAAGGTTCTTGACGACTCGGTGTCCGCGGTTTCCGAACGGCTGAAGGATCTCCAGTTCATTCTCGTGCACCGGGGGGAAAACCCGGAACCGGAAATTTTCCTGTTCCCGCCGGCTTTCGAGCGACTTCGGCAGGGGCTGCGGATATTCACCCGTTCCATCTTCGAGTCCAATCCCTACCAGGCCACTCCCATGCTCCGGGGCGTATTTTTCTCCAGCGCCATTCAGGAGGGAAAGGCCCGCGCCGAATTCACCAGTTTCATCGGCGACGGGGAAACGGAAGAACAGAGCGTCATCCGTCACAGCGGGCTGTTTCTCCGGGATTTTTTCAAAACCATCCTGCCCCGTGACCGTAACCTGTTCATCCCCATCCCGGAATTCCTGCGCTCCCGGAACGTGGTGCGCAACACGGGTATTCTGGCTTGGGCGCTGCTCTGGATCTGTCTCTGCGGGGTGCTCAGTTTCTCCTATTTCACCGCGAAAGGCGCGCTGGCCGCCGCCGGGGGAAACGCCTGGCGTCCTCCGGTGATGACCGGTCGTCTGCCGCAGGACCTGCTGGCCATCGAGCAACTGAGCGAACGCATCAAGACCGTGGAGCGGATCAATCATCGCTGGCCCTTGCCGGTGGCCGGTTTCGGGCAGGGCCGCGAGGCGGAATCCCGGCTCAAGGACCAGTATGCCCGACGTTTCCGGGAAAACCTGCTCCAACCGTTCGAATCGCGGCTCGTTTCCGGTCTGGCCGCCGTTCCTCTCGATTCTCTGGACGAAACCCGGCTGAACAGCTTCGGGTGTCTGGTGGCGCGCATCGGATTCCTGCAGGAGTATGTGGGGAAAAAGGAATTCCAGTCTTTCGAGAAATTCCGCGATCTCGCCGGGGGGTTGCTCGTTTCCGCGGATTCCAGCCTGACCACGGGAGTGGCCTCCCTGTTCGGCGACTCCTATCTCGATTATCTGCGCTGGAGCGGGGACATCCCGGAGGCGCGTCGCGAGTTGGCCGTGCTCCAGAGAATGCTCGACAAGCAGATGCGGAACGAGGAGGACCTGCGCTGGGCTGCGCTGAACTGGATCGAGGAATCCGATCCCGTGCTCCTGAAAGACTACTGGGGAGACCTGGGCGCGAGCGAATACGACGAAAGCATCACCGTCCCCGGCATCTACACCGCCGAAAGCAGCGCCCAGATGGACGCTTTCTTCGATGTTCTCCAGAACACGGTGTCGGATGTCAAGGGGCTGACCCGGGCGCGTCAGGATTTCCGCGAGTGGTATCAGGGACAGTATTATGAGGCCTGGAGCAATTTCTCCCTTTCCTTCCCGGAAGACGGGGCGAATCTGCGGGGCGCTTCCGACTCCCGTCAGATGATCGCCTCGATGACCTCGGAGGAGAACCCCTATTTCGACCTGCTGGACAGGATGGCCGAGGAGATGAAAACCGTTCCCATCGTCGCGCAGGAACCCTCCTGGGTGTCGCTGGTGAGGGAATTGAGCGAGGCCCGCAAGGCGGCGTACATGGTCAGCCACAAGAACGACCTGACGCTCATGGAGAAGCTCGGGAACCGGAAAGACCAGCTCGTCCAGAAAACGGTGGGCAAGGCGGACAAGGCGCAGGCGAGGGAAAACAAGCGCATCCAGGCCGCCGGAAAAATCTGGAACGAGTACATTGTCGCGCTGGACCAGATCGCTTCGGTCCTGTCCGCTCCGGACGCGTGTTTCAAGGCCGTTTCGGATTACAACACCGACGCCGGGAAGGCCGCCTCGCCGTTCACCGTGGCGTACAACCGGTTCGTACGGCTTCAGGGGCTTCTCCGGCACGAGGACGCGCCTTTCATCTGGGACCTGATCATCGGCCCGCAGCGGTTCCTGCTGGAATATGCCACCGCCCAGGCCGCGGGAGTCCTCCAGCAACGGTGGGAAGAGGAAGTGCTGAGCGGAACCCGCGGAGTGGACAAGGACGCGCTTCCCCGCGTCCTCTTCGACGAGAAAGAGGGGCTGGTTTGGAAATTCGTGGCCGGAACGGGGAAACCGTTCATCTCCAGCAACCAGCTCGGATTCTGCGCGCCCGCGGAGTCCGAGGCGCGCATACCGCTCCGGGAGGAATTCTTCGGTTTCCTGAACACCGGTCCCAAGTCCATCGTGACCTATGAACCGTCCTATGTGGTGACCATGGAAACCCTGCCGGTCGAGGTGAATTCCGGGGCCCGTGTGAAACCCTACGGTTGCGTGTTCACCCTCCAGTGCGCGGAAAAGAACACCGCCCTGGAGAACTATAATTATCCGCAGAAGCAGGTTTTCGAGTGGATGCCGGACAAATGCGGGGAGGTTGTCCTCACCATCCTGTTCACCGATTTGAAACTCACCCGCGCCTATGAGGGCAAGCTGGGATTCGCGGAATTCCTCGCCGATTTCCCGTCCGGCAGCCGGACCTTCCGGGCGGAGGATTTCCCGCGCCAGCGCGAGGCCTTGGAAAAGCTGGGGATCAGCACCATACGGGTTTCCTACAAGATCAGCGGGGGCCGCGCGGTCGCCCGCCTCCTGGAGCGCAATCCCTCCCGGATTCCCCTGCAGATCGTCGGGGGAATATGAAAAGGGATCTCCGCAGTCTGGTATGGGTAAACGGTACTGATGCGGTTTTCGCCTGTCTTGGAAAAGCCCCCCGTGTACGGTATGGATTCCGGGGTAGTGGACCGCTGCTGTTTGAGCGATAGCGAGTTCAGCGGTCCCCGGAAGCCATGCCGTACACGGGGAGTCCTT
>CAYRTQ010000196.1:0-9083 GCA_964426865.1 uncultured bacterium | reverse complement strand
GCATGGCTTCCGGGGACCGCTGAACTCGCTGTCGCTCAAACAGCAGCGGTCCAATACCCCGGAATCCATACCGTACCCGGGGGGCTTTTCCAGGACAGGTAAAAACCGCATCAGTACTGGTTACCCACGGAAAGCCTTCTCCCGTCTTCTGACTTCCATCCCCTGTCTTCCGTTCCTCACTTCTTCACCTGCACGGAGAAAATCACCATCGGAACCACCGGTTTGCTCCCGGCGTCCACCTCCATCGCGGCGATCTTGTCCGCAATCTCCATGCCCGCGGTGACCCGCCCGAACACCGTGTAGCCGTAGCCGCGGTCCGTGTCGTCCTTGTGGTCGAAATCGGGATTGTCCTTGAGATTGATGAAGAACTGGGCCGTCGCGGAATTCGGCTTGTCCAGACGGGCCATGGCGATGGCCCCCCGCAGGTTTCGGAGACCGTTCGCCGCCTCACTCTTTATGGCGCGTCCGGTTTTCTTCTCCTCCATGGAACGGGTCAATCCGCCGCCCTGAATCAGGGAACCGGGAATCACCCGGTGGAAGACGGTATTGTTGTAGAATCCCTCATTTGCATACGCAAGGAAGTTCCGGACCGTCCGCGGGGCCTTTTCGCCTTCGAGCGTGATCTCCATCGTTCCCAGTGTGGTCTTCACCACCACCACCGGGTGCGGGTCCGCCAAAGGCGCGTCGTCCCGTGAACCGCAGGAGAACGCCAGCATCGCAAGGAGCGCGAAGAGAACGGGAACGGGATATCGCATGAAAAACTCCCGCGGGTGATGACGCGTGAACAGGGAAAACGTAAATAACAGGACATATAAAAATACACGAATTCCCCGGAAATGACAAGTGCAAAGCCACGCCGGGATAATTTCCGAAGCCGTTTCCCCGCCGAACGGTTTTCTCCCCTCCGAAGCGCCGCTTCTGCCCGAATCCCGATTGGCGGTCAAGGGATGAATCCCTTCATCCCTCATGCCTCACGCTTCATCCTTCTTCTCTCCCCCCGCCGTTCCGGAACTCGTTCAGTGTCCGGAGATAGGCCTCCGGGTTGCCGATGTCGTAGGCGCGGCCTTTTACCAGGTACCCGGAAAGGCCGTCCTCACGGCGCAGGCGGTCGATGCAGGAGGTGAGCTGGAACTCGCCCCACTCCCGCAGGTTGTGGGTGATATTCTCCTCCAGGTAATCGAAAATGCGGGGTTTGAGGATATATTGTCCGAAAAGGGTGAGAAAGCGGTCGTTTTCGAGTCCTTCCACCTGGAGATGCTCCCGGGCGTACTCCGGCTCCGGCTTTTCCGTCACCTCGGTGAGATCCAGGATGGATTGCGGCTCTTCCCACATTCCGGTGACACAGCCGAAATGACGGATATCCTCCACCGGGGAGACTTTCAGCCCCACGACACTGCGGTTGAACCGCTCATAGACATCCAGCAGTTGACGGGCGCAGGAGGAGCCGCTCTCCGAGGTGTAGAGATGGTCGCCGAGAAGCAGCAGGAAGGGTTCGCCGTTCACCCATTCCCGTGCGCAATAGACCGCGTGCCCGAATCCCTCCTGGATGTCCTGGGTGAGAAAGGTCACCCGGTGGCCGATATCCAGCAGGTAACGGGAGTATTCCTGGTGTTCGCGGGAAAGTTTCTGGAAATTCTCGATGCGCGGCGGAGTGTGGAGGAAATCCGCGAACATCTCCCGGTCGGCGGACTGGACGATGATGCCGACCTCCTCGATCCCGGCGCTCAGGGCTTCCTCGATGATGGCGAGGATGGCGGGTTTGACCCGTCCCTCCCGGTCGATGACCGGGAAAAGTTCTTTCTTGATGGCCTTGGTGGCGGGAAAGAGGCGCGTGCCGAATCCCGCGGCGGGAATGAGCGCCTTGCGCACTCCCCTTCCGGACTGAATGGTGAGCCGCATGCAGTTCATCCCGAGATCGCGTTCGATGATCTCGATGGCCCTGCTCTGGCTTTCGGCGTCGCGCGCAATGAATTGGGCGGCGCCGTCGCCTTGGGAGCCGACTCCCTTGCCGCCGTGGATATACTGCTGCAAGGGGGGATGGGCGAGCACCCGGTGCAGCGCCGGGGCGGTGAGCTGGGATGGGCAGGCGGGCTGCAGGTTACGGTCGAATTCGGCCTGGGCGGTATTCATGAGAGTCCCGAGACGCTCCGTGTCGCCTTGACGGAGCGCCTCGAAGGCATCGCGGGTGATTCCCGCGCTGACCGCGCCCAGGTAGTTCTGGACATTCTTCTGCATCCCGTTTTCCGCGAAAGGATAGCACCGGTTCAGACCGGCCAGGATTTCACGGGTGTCCTTCGCGGCGCCGAGGTCCACGATGACATAGTGCAGATCGCGCGGAACGGTGACTTCCTCCACGTCGATCCGGTCGCCGTCGAATACCATCATCACCGGGCGGTTGCCATAGGCGCAGCCCTGGTCCATGCGTCCGCAGCGGGAGGGAGTGGTGATCTCGCCCAGATAGGCGTATTCCATTTCGCCCCGTACGGTCATTTTCAGATCGTAGATGCGGTTGAACGCCCGCGCCACCAGCACGCAGATGGCCGCGCTGGAGGACAGGCCTTTCTTGATGGGGAGATCGGTGAGATAATTGTCGATCTCCAGACCATGCACCCGGTAATGGGTCATGATCTGGTAGGCCACTCCGGCGGCATAGCTGAAGAATCCGCCACGCTGGGCCTCGGCCAGCAGATCGCCGGTGTTCATGGAAATCTCGCGGGGACCCCGTCGAGTTCCGTCGTTGAGCGTCGTGGTGAGTATGAGTTTGTTGGGATGAGCTTTCACCTCGGCGTGGATGCCCTGGTTGGTTCCCACGATGAGGGTGTATCCCTTTTCCAGTTCAGCGTTGATGCGACGGTATCCGCCCGCCCAATCGCTGTGCTCGCCGAAGAGGCAGATGCGGCCGGGGACGAAAAGTTTCATGCAGGCTCCTTTTTCTCTATCCATTCCGGAATGGAGTACAGTATAATGCATCCCGCCGGAAAAGCCAACCCGTTCCCCGCAAAAAACAATTATGTTATAATTATATGGTTATAATCAATGGAATGCGTGTTCTTTTCTCCCGACTCCCCTCTTTTTTTCTTTCGAGGTATTTATGTTCCTGACCGACCATGACCATGAGAAAATCGACGATATCGTTTCCATTCTCCGCGAGGTGGAGAGCATCCTGTTCATCACCGGCGCGGGTATTTCGGCGGAATCCGGCCTCCCCACCTACCGCGGCATCGGGGGGCTGTACAACAACGCCGCCACCGCCGAGGGCCTCCGTATAGAGGACGCCCTTTCCGGGGAAATGATGCGCACCCGTCCGCACATCACCTGGAAATATCTCCTCGAAATCGAGAAAGCCTGCCGTGGCGCACGGTTCAACCGCGCCCACGAGATCATCGCCGCGTTCGAGCGGGAGTATCCCCGGGTCTGGGTGCTGACCCAGAACATCGACGGCTTTCATCGTGACGCCGGCTCGCGCAATATCATCGACATCCACGGCGATATTCACGACCTGTACTGCCCCGCCGGAGATTACCGGGAAACGGTGGCGGATTACCGTGAAATCGAGCGCGCCCCGCTCTGCCCGAAGTGCGGGCGGGTCATACGGCCCGCGGTGGTGCTTTTCGGCGAACGGCTCCCCTACGACAGAACCGCGATGCTCTACCGTGAAATGGACCGTGGATTCGACATCGTGTTCACCATCGGGACCACCAGCGTTTTCCCCTACATCGCCGAGCCGGTGGTCGTGGCGAAATACAACGGCAATCCCACGGTGGAAATCAACCCCGGCGACTCGGAGGTCTCCGGACTGGTCGATTTCAAAATTCCCGCCGGCGCGGTGGAAACGCTGGGGGAGATTTGGGGGAAGCTGCATCCCTCACCAGCGTGATGCGTCTCCACGGAGCCGTCCTTTTTCAACTGGATAGTATTGGGTTCCGACTGCCGGAAGCCCCCTTCCGGCCCTCGCTTTGGCTCGCGCCACCTTCCCCCGTGACCGGGGGCAGGTAAAAAGTGTTTTCCTTGCCATACCTGTCCGGAGTGGGATGTCTTTCCTTCCAAGCCGTTTACGGGGGGAAGGTGGCCGCAGGCCGGATAGGGGGCCGCGGGTCACACAGCTTCTTCCAGTTGAAAAAGCAGTAGCGGATTGTCAAGTGGATAGCATTGGGTTGAATCCATCCGATCAACCGGCTTCGACAGGCTCAACGCCCGCCGCTGGCTGAGCTTGTCGACGCCGGCACATTGGAAACACGTTTACCCCATACTATCAATTTGACAGAGTGGTAGCAGGGATACAGACGGCCTGCTCTGCGGACCGGGAAATCAAACGTGTATATCGGGGGAATAGACGGAAAAATCACGGGGGGAGTTATACCTGCTCACTCATCAGTGTGTACATCTCTTCGGGGGTTTTGGCCCGGAGGAACCGTTCGGCGAATCCGGTCTGGTTGAAGAGCGCGCCCACTTTCCCGATCAGTTTGAGAAATTCGAGGTTTTGACGGTCGGAAGCGCCCATGAGGATGAAAATGTGTGCAGGAAGGCCGTCGAGGGAGTCGAAATCGATCCCCCTCCGGGATCTTCCCACCGCCATGACCAGATCAGTGACTGAAGGGATTTTGGCGTGGGGAATGGCGATGCCCATGCCGATGCCGGTGGACATGGCGGTTTCACGGGCCTGAAGGGCGCGGAGAAGCGATTCCGGATCGGTTACTTCCGGAGCGGTTGCGGCGAGAGCGCACAATTCCTCCAGCGCTTCCTTTTTGGTGGTGGCGGTGAGATCGCGGATACGGTCGACCGTCAAGATTTCCGATATTTCTTTCATGGTATTTCACGTGGGGATAAGGGATGGAACGGGCAAAAAACACCTTCCGGGACGCCATTCACGAAAATATGCATACTTCGCGGCGAAACGCAAACACTATTTTGGACGGGCGGACGCAAAAAGGCCGCTTGCAGGCATAAAAAGACGGGGAGAACATTTCCGGGCTTCCCGTGGATGGAGCCGGTTCCGCGGAACCGGCTCCATCCACGGGGCCTTTGCGTTAAAACGTGACCGAATCCCCCCGCGAGGGAATGACCACCTGCTCCAGCCCGAGGGACTCCAGATTGGTTTTGTGCGCCCGTGTCGCCTCCTCGTTGCCGTGCACCACGCAGCTCAGACGGGGCCGCTTCTTGAACCCGGCGGTCCAGTCCATCAGTTCGTTACGGTCCGCATGGGCGGAGAACTCGTTCATCACCACGACCTTGGCCCGCAGGGAATAGAAATCCCCGAAGATGCGGATGCGGGGATCGCGGTCCACAATCCGTTTGCCGAGCGTGTGTTCCGCCTGGAACCCGGTGATGAGGATGGTGTTGTTCTCATTCTCCACGTTGTTCTTCAGGTGGTGCAGGATACGGCCCACTTCGCACATGCCGGAGGAGGAAATGATGATGCAGGGAATCTTCAGGTCGTTCAGGTGACGCGATTCCTCCACGGTGCGGACATAGGTCATGCGTTTGAACCCGAAAGGATCGCCGCCGTTGTACAGGAACTGGAGGGTTTCCTTGTCGTAGCATTCCGGGTGCATGCGGAAAATCTGGGTGACATTCACCGAAAGCGGGCTGTCCACGTAAACCGGGAGATCCGGGATGGCTTTCGCGTTGATGAGTTCGTGCAGGGCATACACCAGTTCCTGGGTGCGGCCCACGCTGAACGCCGGGACGATGATTTTTCCGCCTTTGGCATAGGTTTCGGTTATCACGCTGGTCAGCTTTTCGTTGGCATGGGTGATGTCGTCATGCAGACGGTTGCCGTAGGTGGATTCAGTGATGAGTACATCGGCTTCTTCGATGTACTCCGGGTCGCGGAGCACCGGGAGGAATTTGCGGCCAACATCCCCGGTGAACACCAGTTTCTTCTCCGTGCCGTTCTCGCGTATGAACAGCTCGACCAGCGAGGAGCCGATGATATGTCCGGCGTCGCGGAATACCACATCGATCCCATCGGCCACCGGGATGCGTTTCCCGTAGTTCACCGAATGGAAAAGCCCGATGGAATCCAGCGCGTCCTTCATGGAATAGAGGGGTTCGATACGGCGCCGTTCCCCGTTCCGTTTGAGTTTCAAATTCAGATATTCGGCTTCCTTCTCCTGGATGTGGGCCGAATCCGCGAGCATGGCGGAGCAGAGATCGCGGGTGGCGTGGGTGGAGAAGATGGTGCGGTCGAACCCGTGACGCACCAGGGAGGGAATGTTCCCGGAATGATCGATGTGGGCGTGGGAAAGCACCAGGGCATCGATTTCTTCCTGTTTGAACGGGAGTTCGCTGTTTATCTTCCGTGATTCCTCGCGACGGCCCTGGTAGAGCCCGCAGTCGAGGAGAATTTTCGATCCGTTCGCTTCCACCAGATGCATGGACCCGGTGACCGTTTTTGCCGCGCCCCAAAAGGTGATCCGCATGTATGTCTCCGTGAGAGAGTGCCTGAATGCCAACGTGCCTGAACGCCGGGAAACGAAACACGAGAAAATCGCGCGCAGTAAAGCCGAAGCGCATGGATCGGGGATACAGCGGCGATTTCGATTCCTCCGGGAAAGCACCGCTGTCCAATCTATCGATTATTCCGGGGAAAAACAACAGGAAACTCGGAGCCTGTGGACAAATCGGGAAGCGCCGGTGGATTGCGCCGCAATGCTCTTTCCCCCGCCATCGCGCGGAGCGCGGAAGAGATGCCCGGATGAGAGATCGATACTGTATTCTGGTGGTGTCCGGGGGAAATAATACGTGAAAAAATAGTTGCCGTTTCTCTCGAATAATGTGTAATTTCCTTATGCGGGGAATGTACAGATCGATTCGGGTTCATCTCTGGCTACGGTTTTCATTTTCGGGGATAGGGAGGCTCGCGATGAAATGGTTTATCTTCAGTCTGACCATCGTTCTGCTCGCGGGTTGCGCCGCGGTCGGGAGCAACAGTATCCGGGGAGTTTTTCAGAAAAGCGGAGAATACGCGGTGGAGGTGAACGACGCCGCGGATGCCCTTTCCATCGACCGGATAACCCCCGCGAACGGCCCGTATTTCGTGGAATTCGGCGTGGATTCCTGCGTGACCGCCAGCCTGCGGAGCGGGAACCGCGCCTACCGGGTGCAGGTACTTTCCTTCCTGACCGTCAAGGGGGCTCTCGGCGCGTTCTCGTTCACCGCTCCTTCCGGCTCCGAATCCTTGAAACTGGGATCTGTCGGGCGTAAGGACAATTCCGCGGTGGAATTCGTCAAGGGAAACTTCCTGGTGGATGTCCGTCCCGCGGACGGCGCGGACCTGACCGGCGCGCTGGAACTCGCCCGGCTTCTCGAAAAGAATATTTCGGGGCCGACACTGGTTCCCGTGCTGTTCGCGCCGCTCCCGAAGGAAAATCTGGTGAAAGGGTCCGAATTCTACTTCAAGGGAGCGAAATCGTTCGCCTCCCGCTTCTCTCCCGAACTTGCCGAGAGTCTGGGAGCGGCGGGCGCGTCGGAAGGAGTGTCCGGAAAATACACCCTGGACCGCGACACGACCGTGACACTGGTGAAACTTCGCTTCAGCGGCCGTAAACAGACCATGGAGGCGCTCACCTATTTCATCCAGAGCCGTCAGGACGCCCCCATGGCGAAGCCCAACACGAATCGTGATTACTATACGTTATTCAACCCGGACGGCTCCGAGACGTACATCTCGGAATTCGGCGAATGGCTGTTTTTCCTTCCGGACGGTCCTCGCGGCGGCAAAGCCCAGAATTTCTTCGAGTTCGCGTTGCGGAGCATGTGAACGGCGGCAGGGCATATCAGTGCCAATCGTGAGTATCCCGTTCCTTTCATGAGCACGCCCGGGATTTTCCGGGTGGCGGGATCCGTTCCATGCCGGATGCAATCTCTTGCCCGGCGCGATGTTCACATTTCACATACTTTCCACTTCTGAGGGGTTTTCATGATTGAGCGGGTGGCGGTGGTTATGGCGGGCGGTTCGGGGGAACGTTTTTGGCCCCTTTCACGGCGTTTGCGTCCGAAACAGTTTCTCCGGCTCGCCGACCGGCAGCGCACCCTTTTTGAGCAGGCTCTGGACAACATCGCCCCGCTCTTTCCCCCGGATCGTATTCTCATCTCCACCGGCGGCAATCTGGTGGATATAACCACCGCCGCCGCACCGTCGATCCCCTCCGGGAACATACTCGCCGAACCCTGCAGACGGAACACCGCCGGGTGCATGGTGTATACCGCGGCGCATATTATCGCCCGGTACGGCGACGGGACCGACGTGGTGATGGCGGTGGTGGCCGCGGATCACACCATCGCCAACCCGGCGCGCTATCGTCAGGTGCTCGAAGCCGCCATGACCGTTGCGGAGCGCGAGGACGCCCTGGTGACCCTGGGCATCGATCCGGATCGTCCGGAAACCGGTTACGGGTACATCGAGATCGGCGGCGACCGTCTGGAGACGCCGGGCATTCCGGGAGACATTCCCGTGTTTCCGGTGGGCTGTTTCCACGAGAAGCCGAACCGGGACGCCGCCGCGGAATATGTGGCCTCGGGGCGCTTTTTCTGGAACAGCGGCATGTTCTTCTGGCGGATTTCCCGCTTTCTCCGTGAACTGGAAGAGGCGGCCCCCGAATCGCGGCGCATTCTGACCGTCATGGCCGAGGCGCTTGCCGGCGGAAATCCCGGGGACGCCCATGCCGCGTTCGAGTGCCTTCCGAATATCTCCATCGATTACGCGCTCATGGAACGGGCCCGTCGGGTGCTGGTGGTGGAGGCGGATTTCGGGTGGGATGACGTGGGAGCCTGGGACGCCCTGAATCGCACCATGCCGCACGACGAGAACGGGAATGTGACCGTGGGGGACCCCGTGCTGGTCGACACCCGCGATTCCATCGTCTACAACGAGCCCGGCGCGGAACGGATGGCGGTGGCGGTGGTGGGGGTGGAGGGACTGGCGGTCATCGTATCCGGGGACGCGGTGCTGGTTGTCCCCCGCGACCGTGTTCAGGAGGTGCGCAAGGCGGTGGAGGATCTGAAAAAAAGGGGCGCGGGTCAGGTGTGATACCAAATTTGAATCAATCTCCGTAGCAAAGGCAGCCCCCTTTCCGGCCTTC
>CAYRTQ010000195.1:0-9242 GCA_964426865.1 uncultured bacterium | reverse complement strand
GTAAAAAGTGTTTTCCTTGCCATACCCGCCCGGAGTGGGATGTCTTTCCTTCCCAGCCGTTTACGGGGGGAAGGTGGCCGCAGGCCGGATAGGGGGCTGCGGGTCACCGAGTGTCACACAACTTCTTCCAGTTGAAGAAGCGTGTGGATTACTTTGCCAGCGCCAGCCCGTTTTCACCGGCAAACGTATAGGACCAGGTCTTCCCGCCTTTCTTGAAGGAGAGGGCGAGCGACTTGGCGCCGAATTTCTTCTTCACCGACTTGGCGATGTCCGCGGCTTCCTTCTCGTTCTCCACCGGGAGAATGATCGCGGCGATGCGGGTGGTTCCGGTTTTTGAGGTGGTGAACGCGCCCACGCAGGGGATCACCACGGTTCCGGCGTCCTTGCGCACCGGATTGTATGAGTGGCTGCCCGCTTTCATCACCACCTTGCCATCGGAGACCGGGATGATGGCCATGATGCCCTTGGATCCCTTGAGAAGGGTGAAATTCTCCCGGGCGTCGATATCGGCGTCGGAGTGGAAGCGCGATTCGATCCGGGCGCCCGGAGCGGACATCACCTCATCGAGCACCACGGTCACCACGGGCTTGTCGAGGACGATGTGACGCCGCCAGCCTTTCAGGTCGGTTCGGGCATAGGCGTTCGCGTTGTCCATGAGCGTGTAGTCGCGGGAGTCCGAGGTGCGGAATTCTAGGATTTTCCCGCCGATGCCGGAGGACCAGGGCTGGTCCTTGCGCTTGGCGATGAGCTGGGATTCGTCGTTCACGAAAATGAGATTGTGCCCCTCGCTCCCGGCCATGGGGTATTTCCAGCGGATTTCGTCGAAGTACTTCTCGTCATAGAAATACTTCCCGGAGCCGAGATCGGAGATATAGGCCTGTCCGCGCCAGTTCACCATGTACTGTCCCACATCCAGGTGGCCGTGATGGGGATCGTCGTTCAGGCCGGCCTTGCAGGCCACGGTGACCGTTTCGGGATCCTTGAAATCGCTGCGCATGACCGCCCAGTCGATGCCGCGGAAATGGCGCGATTTGATTTTGGGCTCCACGGGGGCGACATTGCTCCGGGGCCAGATGATGTCGAACATGTCGTTCCCCGCGCCGATCAGATTTGCCCGGTAATACGCGGCATCGGTGTCCTTCGTTTCATCGATGAGCTTGTTGAGCAGGTGCGGAGAGCCGACCGCCGCCCCGGAGCCGTCGCCGAAATACCCGGTGAGACCGTAGAGGGCGAACGTGGCCGGGTTGTTCTTGATCCGCGGATGATTGTAAAGATTGTACTGACGTCCGGTCAGACGGTTCATGGCCTCCATATAGAAAATGCAGGCCCGCATGCCATATGCCCAGTAACTGCGGCCTTCCTGCCAGCCGCCGTCGGGATCGTACTCATTGAACATTTTTTCGAAACGGTTGTAGGTTTCCGCGATCCCGTCCACCAGTTCCGGGTTTTCGGTGAGGAGCGCCAGGGAGGCCACGCCGAATCCGCCGAAACAGATGCCGCACCAGTTGCAGCGGTAGGAAGTGGCCCACCAGTGATAATCGTAATTGCCGCGCACGAGCAGGACGGCGTTGGAGAGGAGCGCCCCCCGGATACGGTCGCGCTGGGCTTTGGTGAGCCCCGGGTAGAGCCAGTCGTACGCGGTGCCGAGTTCCGAGGCCATGTCGCCGGTGCGGATGTCATAATTGAACGAAACCTGGTCGTCCTTCACTCCCCAGGGCCACACCCGGCTATAAATGATGGGGAATTCGTGGGCGCGGTAAAGCCAGAGCCGCATGTCGCAGAGCGCGTCCGCGAACTCGTACGCTTTCTGCGCGTATTTTACATCACCGGTCATCTGGTAGACGAAAGCGAGAGTCTGCACGGCGTTGCGGTCGGTTCCCACCAGCCGGTCATGGACGCCGTCGGTCCAGAACCGGGGGTGTTTTTTTTCGTTGGGAATCTCCATCTCCACGGTGTCGTCGAGAAGGTCGTCCGCTTTTGTTTTCAGCCGGTCGTAGATGGCTTTCGATTCGGGGTCGTTCTTGATCCGTTCCAGGATGGCGGGCTTGTCCGCCTCGCTGAAATAGAGATAGGGGTGTTTGAGTTTCGAGATGTCGATAGCCCGGCTCACGTCCCGGGCGGTGATCTGGGCGAAAACGGGCGAGCCCAGCGCGAGGAGCAGCAGGGCGAACGCGAAAATACGGGGCATGCGGGATCCTTTCGGGAAAAAATGTCTGAACCGCTGATGGCGATGATTACGCCGGTTATACGGGAAAAGAACGGGCCTTTCGGCTCCGGTGAAAATGATTCCGGATATTCCCCCTCACTTCGACACCACCGCGATGGCATTGGCCTCGATGAGCTGTTCAGGACCGAACAGGTTGTCCACCGAAATGAAGGTCATGGACTGCTGGGCCTTTGGGAAGAACTTTTTGATGACCGCGGCGGCGTTGTTGAACTGCGCGGAATTCTTCCCCGCTTTTTCATCAACGAACGCCTGGAGGAACACCACATCGTCCATGGTGGCGCCATAGTTGTCGAGCGCTTTCTGGATGTTTTCCAGTACGGTGGTGAGCTGCTGCTCGAAATTACGGCCGGTTTCCAGATCGGTCTTCGGCATGCCCTTTTCATTGAGATTGGTGTCGTAGGGCTGCTGCCCGGAGATGAAAATCATGTTCCCCGTCTTGACCGCCTGGGCGTGGGACCACTCCTTTTCCAGCGCGCCGCCGAACCCGAACTTCACCGGCGCGAAGGATTTGGCGTATTCCTGGATCGCCGCCTTTGCTTCTTCCTTGGCCACCCGCCGGGCGATCTGTTCCATCTTCGCTTCGTCCGGAGCGCATCCAAAGCTGCTGGCAAGAAACAGAACCAAAACGCCGGCGTACAGACCACGGGTGATTCCCTGCATGGCGGTTCTCCTTGAAAAGGGTTATGGTGTCATGCCAAGTCAATTCAAATTCAGGAGAATATACTTCTGCCGATTGAAAGGCGGCTTGGCACGCTGGTTGCGCGGAGTCGAGGTCAGCTTGGAATTACAGGTGACCCCTTTCTCCTGATAGCAAGCCATCTTGGTGTCAGACGCAAAAAAGTTTATGCTGCGGATGAATATATCCCATATATGAGAAATCCGCAATGCTCTTGCGGATTTTCCATGAATTTGACATGATATATTGCATTATCAATACAAAGAAGTGTATGCCGAAAAAAACTCCGGTGACATGTAGGGAAAACATGGTGGCTATTGAGACAGGACAAACCCGTTCTTTTCCATTTCTTCAATGACTTGATTTATCTCATGCAGAGGGAATTTGGGTTTTATTTCATGAAGCAGGGCCGCAAGATTGTCCATTGTGTGCTGAGAGGTACCCTTCAAATCACGGTCGATGAAAATAAGCGTGGCGCGAAGTTCAAGGTCCCTGGCGGTAAACCCGCCGAAATCTTTTATCAAAGAGTCCAACGCCGTTTTCAATGGATCACTTTCTAGGTACGCTTTCCCTTTTGAGCGAATAATCGTGTTTCCTTTACCCGATCCGGGGATGATTTCATATCCACCATGTCCGGTTTCGATAGAGCGAACCTGTACCCCTTCCAGTGACTCGACTGCATCGAGATCCTGGAATACTTCCGATGTATATGGTCCATAAGTGTACAAGCTGAAATCATACCCCAAAGGAATTTTATAAATTTCCTGAAGAATATAAATCACTTTTTGAAGAACAGTCTTTCCAAATTGGACTTTGGTGTTTTCCATATAACGGAGGGCCAACTCACTGATGAGTGCATACCTCTCCCAGGGTATTACCGTCTTCGATAGCATTTCGGTCACCCCCGTAGCGTTTAAATTCGTTTTATTTTGGTGCTGTGTCGAGATAGTTCTTCAATCGGAACATATATTCGTTGTTGTTTGACAGATTTTAGACACTTAACGACATTTGAGCAGTTTGCAAGAGAAGTGAGCTTTCGGGGACCTCTCTCCGGATTCAACAGAATGGGAATGTCTCCATCTTCTTTCTTATACCAGGACTTTTCGGCACTATCATGGTAGTGCTCGTTGCCCTGGAGAAGGGTGGTGATACGCTCGATTTTATTCATATCAGCGATCTTGGGAACTTCAGGTGTTTCCCACACTCTTCGAAAGTGATGTCTTTGGGATATTAATCCACCGTGTTTTCCACCGCCTCCATCCTGAATTATACCTAAAACGCGCCAATCATTCCAGCGAAAGTATTTTTCAGTTTGTATTTCGTCAATGGGTGGAGGAAAAACACCCTCGCTTTCCGATTCATTTTCCGAGAGAATGGAATGGACAGCCTGGGCCAGGTGATAATCATAGATGCGTCGGGTATGGTGAAAATATACCTGAGTGAACATCATGTATCTTGCCAGAATGAGGGATTCGGCTGTATGCAGGCCGCTTTCATCTATTGCGATTCGGAATGATTCATTCTCCGGATCGGACGCGACTCTGAGCGTCTTGAGCAAACGGGGAAGGTCATATTCCCCATACGCAACCCCCGCATGATATGAATCGCGCAAGAGGTAGTCAGCCCGATCCGCATCCAGATGTCCCGAAAGCAAATCCCGCCAAATCAAAGTTCTTCTGAAATCCGTTTTCCCGGAAATAAACCCCGCCACCTCCTGAGCGGTAATGTGATAATTGGCGTTATTGGGATGGTTTTCAATCACATCTTTCATGAGAAAAATAATCGCCGCGGCCGAATAATCTTCATGTTTATACTTTTTTGACAAGCCGGGCACAGATGGCATCACCTCTTCGGCGGCATGAGAAAAAGGGGCGTGTCCGATATCATGCAACAGTGAGGCAATACGTATGATTCTTCGGTCTCGCTCCAAACCCTGCTCATCAAACCGCATCTCAGAAATCAATGCCTCTTTGTTTTCTTTACGTCCAATTATTTCATCGAACATGCATGTCGCCACATGCATTACGCCGAGAGAATGTTCAAACCGGGTGTGCATGGCCCCCGGGTAAACCATGTCGGTGAGTCCGAGTTGTCGAATCCGCCGTAACCGTTGAAAAACCCAGTGATTGACAATATCTCTTTCCCATTCATCAAGAACGATGAAACCATGAATCGGGTCGCGAATTTCGATGGTTTTCCCCATGTTTCCCCTGAAGGAATTATCTTGAGGTACGGAATGGTTGTGTATAACAAGTTATACTATCAACACTGCGCGTGCAAGCTTTTTTGCAAGGAAAGTTATTCGTGGTAGCCTCCCCGCTATTCCTTTTTCACCTCTTCGTCAGATCATCGTTCAGCGTGATCCCGTCGTATTTTCCCTTTTCCATGGGGACCGCGATGGAGAGAATTTCGGTGTCCTGTCCGGAGTTGTTGAAAAAGCCGTGGGAACTGCCCAGGGGGCAGGATACCGCGTCGCCCGCTTTCACCGGGATGGTGGTGTTGTCGATGGTGATCTTTCCCGTTCCGGAATAGATATAGTAGACTTCTTCCATGATTTCGTGACGGTGATAGCCGATCGAGTTCCCCGTGGGGATGCAGTAGTGGTTCACGAATCCCCAGTTGGTGCGGAAACTTTCGGTGAGCCAGATCTGGCGCACCCGCATGGTTCCTTTCCCGTTGTAATAAGCGGGAACCTCACGGCAGGCGTTTTTGTCTATATGATTCCAGAGGAACGGCGGCGGGGATTCCAGCGTGCGGGAGGTGAGATCGTTTCCCTTGGAGAAATCCACGGCGTCGTACTGGCGGTTTTCGAAAGCGACCCCGAGGTTCATGAACTCCACCTTGTGGTCCGTGGGATTGTAGATGCCGTGGGAGGCGCCCATGGGGCAGACCGCGTGCGCCGGTCCGGGGAGGAGCGCGGTGCGTCCGCTGACCGTGAATTCGCAGGGGGAATTGTCGAGAACGAAATACATTTCCTCCATCCTCCGGTGCACATGCTCGCCGAGACCGCTTTTCGGCATGAGCCAACCGCGGTGGATGAACAAAAACTGGCTCTTGAACCGGTCGCGGGGGGTGATCTCCATGTACTGCACCGAGCCCGCGCCGCCATGACCGAGTTTGGCGTCCATATATTTCGAGGGGTCGTTACGGCCGAACAGGGGATGGGCGGGTGTCGCGCTCTGGGCTTCGGCGGTGCTCGCGGACAGGCGGGTGCCGAAAGCGGCGGCCGCTCCGGCGAACAACAGGTCTCTTCTCTTCATGGCGATTGTGTCTCCTTGCCGGGATATATCGGGTGGTATTTTGCGTTTCCGGATATATACATCACCGGAAGGGGAGAGTCAAGGAAAGAGCACGAGTGAAACGCTCGGGTTCTTCCGGATATCGGAGTGTAAATCAAAGCGCGATGAGCACATCTTCCTCACGGGAAGTATGGCCGTTGCGGGAGCCGCTTTTCCTGTTTCATTCCACCCCGAATTGCCCTATATTGGGGCAGGTTTGCAAGCCTCCATGCCCCTTGTCGTTACGCGGGAGCGATGAGCGCGGTAACCTCGCCCGACGGGGGCTGCGGCAGGGGATGGCGGGGGCGACGCCGGTCACGGGCGTGTGTGCATCCGTAGAGGATCGGACGGGGTAGAGGGCGGGCAGCAGGGTACATTTGTTCGAGCATGAAAGGAGCCGGGGAATATGCCTGGAGTGAGTATAACCGTAACGGCATCCGGCGGACCCGGATCGTCGGACGCTGCGAGAGAAGAACTCCGGTACGGTCCGGATTACAGGGAGGAAGTTCTTTTACGGGACGAGTTCTCGGAAATCATGGCGACAACGCACCAGAACTACCCATACTGGCAATATGCCGATGACGCGGTAATGGTGTTTATGGAAGGCATGATCTACAACCGGACTCCGGCGGAGACGCAGCGTCAACTCATCGATTTTGCTCATGCGCTGAGGTCGGAGAGTTTGCCGGAAACGGAAGTCGCCGGATTCGTTACGGGTTGCGATGGGGATTTCGTGTGTGTCCTGGCGGATCGGGCGAGTGGAACCACGGCGGTGTTCAATGATCGCGCGGGCAGACTCCCCACATACTATTATGAGGACGGTGAGCGGTTTGTCTTCTCCCGGGAGATGAAGTATATTCTGCATGCCATCCCGGAGATCGTGCTGGACCGGATGGGTATCGCCCAATTCATGCTTTTCGACTGCTGTCTGGGAAGTCAGACTCTTTTCCGGAATATCCGGAAGCATCCTCCCGCAGAGTTGATTACGATTCACCGCCCCGTGGAAAGGGGTGCGCGGAGTCTTCGAGTCACTCACACTCCCCTGATGAAATATTCCTTCGACTTGGCTGCGCATACGCCGCCCGGTCGCGCTGATGCGGCCCGTCGGGCATCGGGGCTGTTCATGGATTCCATTGTCTCGCGGTACAACACCTGCCGTGAGCGCGACTACCGGATCACCGCCGATGTGAGCGGAGGATTCGACACGCGGGCGGTAATCGCGGGGCTTGAAAAAGCGGACGCCCGCGCCGATTACTTCACAACAACCCTGATCACCGGCGACGAGAGCGGGATCGCGCGTTCGCTGACCGGGCTCTACGGCAGGGATATTACGGTAATCGAGGCGGAGCACGATGTATCCCCGGAAAAGATGGGAAGCCTGATCTATCAGACCGACTGCACCGTGAATGGGACCACCACGCTTTCATGCTGGCAGGACATGTCCCGACGCCGTGAACTGGTGACCGGAAAGACTGCGCTGTTTATGGGCTTCCACGGGGAGCGGCTCCGGTCATATCGCCTGCCGACGCTTTGGCAACGGTCGGTGTTCTCCCTTTTTACGTCCGACCTCGTTTCCGGTGAGAGCATCCCCGACGCCGCCGCGATTGCCGGGTTGACGACCGGCGGGATACTGAACGCCATGGAGCGCTATTTCGCCTCATATCCGGAGCGGACCATTCAGGGCCAGATCAAGCGCCTCTATTTCGACCTGGTGCGGAATCACAGCGATGTGGGTGAGGAGCGGACCCGCCAGTTGTTCTGGACCGCTTCCCCGTTCACCGGGAGTTTCCTCCATGCCTATGAAATCGAGAACATCCCGCTTGAATACCTCGATATATCCTTTTTCCGTAAATTCCTTGCCGAGATCGATCCGAAAGTGCTCTCCCTTCCCATCTTCGGAAAAAGAGTGGATATTTCCTCTCCGGCGGGTGTGTTTGTAAACGATACCTTGCGCAACATCTGGCGTTCGGTGAAAATGGCCGCCACACGGACACCGGTCACCAAACGGATGCTCCTTGAGCGGGGGGCGTTGCCGGATCATGAACACGACCGTCGGGAACGAATGATCATCGATGCGATGGGCCGGCTCTCCGGTCTCCGGGGACTCTTTGACCGTAGCGGAGTTCATGATGTTCTCAGACGGTCCCGTTCCGACAGCACATTGTCGCGGATGATGACCGTCATTCTCTATTTCCGGGAATTGGAAAAACGGTTCTCTTCGCGGTTGCGCGTGGGTGACATTCAGGCCTGACCGGAAGCTCGGCGTCATGTACAGGTGATGTGCGGTCATCACATGTAGAGCCTATCCGTAAATAAGGATATAGCCTTCTGAGGGAACGCAGCCCCCTACCGGCCCTCCGGGCCACCTTCCCCGGGAGGGGGCAGGAATAGCTTGTGGCGCAGCGGTTTCCCTTGCCCCCTTCGGGGGAAAGGGACCAAGGGATAGGGGGCTATGACCTCACGAATCATACGATCTCTTTATTTATGGATAGGCTCTTATCCATCCCAAACCGGGAAACGCCCCCTTTTTTTGTGGATTATGCTGCTTTGCAGCCGTTTTCGGCCTTTCCCCGCATCGGATGTAAAAAGTCTTTTCCGGGTAACCCCGCCGGTCCAGCGTATCGGCGGGGTTTTTACTGCGCGTCCGCCTGTGCGCGGTCATACGGAAGTACGCAAAAACTGTCCGTGGCGGGGAGAACGGGCCACGTCTTGCTCCGGGAGGTCTTGCCATCTGTCCGGTACGGATTGCCGCCGAGGGAGGGGGAGCATGGACCGGTGGAAAGCGACAGGGCCGTGATGGAAGCCCCTTCTCCACGCATGCGGGCGTTCAATATTTTTCCGCCGGGTTCGGGGGAAGACTTCGGATGGGAGCGAATGTATGGGAATGTGGAAAAAGTGTTGCGCCGCATTAGTCTGTATGTTATAATAATATAAACTACATTTATGGCTTGCTCCGGTCCGGCGTCTGCCCGGATCGGATCGCGGTATATGCCAGGCGGGGGCGGTATTCAATCGGCTGCAAGGAGGACATCATGAAAATACGGGTGAAAAAGATGAAATG
>CAYRTQ010000194.1:0-9293 GCA_964426865.1 uncultured bacterium | reverse complement strand
TTCCCCGATAATGATGCGCGCCATACGGCTCCGCAGGTCTTTCAGATCGGTGGAGAGCGCCAGGATGGCCATGATCTCCGAGGCCACGGTGATGTCGAATCCGGTCTCGCGGGGAATGCCGTTGGATTTCCCGCCCAGGCCGACGATGATATCCCGGAGCGAGCGGTCGGATATGTCGAGCACCCGGTTCCAGGTGATGCTGGAAGGCTCGATGTCCAGCAGGTTGCCCTTGGAGAGGTGGTTGTCGATGAACGCGGCGAGAAGGTTGTGCGCCACTCCCACGGCGTGAATGTCGCCGGTGAGGTGCAGATTGAAGTCCTCCATGGGGACCACCTGGGAGTATCCGCCGCCCGCGGCTCCGCCCTTGATGCCGAAAGTCGGCCCCATGGAGGGCTGACGGATGCAGGCGGTGGTCAGCTTGCCGACCCGGTTGAGCGCCTGGGAAAGGCCGATGGTGGTGACCGTTTTTCCTTCCCCGAGGGGAGTGGGGGTAATCGCGGTCACATCGATATATTTGGCCTGGGGACGGTCCCTGAGCCGATCGATGGTGTCGAGGGTGACCTTCGCCTTGTATTTGCCGTACAACTCGAGTTCATCCTCTCCGATGCCGAGCATCCCGGCGATCTCGGAGATGTGCTTCATCCTGGCGCTTTGTGCAATTTCAAGATCGGTCAGCATCGAGATCTCCTCGCCCCCGAAACGATCCGCGCAGCGGCTTCAGAAAGGCGGAAAACGGTGTCAGGAAAGGGGGTTGGGCGCGGGGAGGCATATCGATCCGGAAACAGGGGAAATACCCTCCTTCTTCCTTTTCAACCACCTTTTTCGAAGCGGCGGAACGGGTCCGTCCCGCCGCTTCCACGAAAGTCACTTTCCGTTCTTGCGCTCCCCGATCGGGACGAAAGGACGGTTGAAGGTTCCGACATACTTGGATGTGGGACGGATCAGACGATTGTTCTGGTACTGATCCAGCACATGCGCCACCCATCCGGAAATACGCGAGGATGCGAAGATCGTGGTGTAGAACTCCTCCGGAATGCCCAGGGCATGCTGGACGGTGGCGGAGTAGAAGTCCACGTTGGGGAAAATCCCCTTCTTCTCCATGACAATGTCCTCGATGCGATGCGAGATTTTGAAGAAATTCTTGTCGCCGGAACTGGTGCAGATTTCCTCGGAAGACTGCCGCAGATGACGGGCGCGGGGGTCCTCCTTCTTGTACACCCGGTGACCGAATCCCATCACCCTCAACCCCTGGGCAAGCATGGATTCGATATACTCGTCGACCTCTTCCACGTTGTTGATCTCCTTGAGCATCTTCATGACCCGCTCGTTGGCGCCTCCATGCAGGGGGCCGGAGAGGGTGCCGATGGCGGAAGTGATCGCCGCGTGCAGGTCGGCGTGGGTGGAGGCGGTGACCCGCGCCGCGAAGGTCGAGGCGTTCATTCCGTGGTCGGCGTGCAGAAGGAGAAGCTGGTCCATGGCCCGGATATGGGCGTCGCTCGGAATCGCGCCGTTGAACATGTACAGGATATTGGCCGCCATGCTGATCTGGGGATCGGGCGAAACAATCATCTCCCGACGGCGTATGCGGAAGAGATGCGCGACGATGGTCGGAATCTGCGCGATGAGACGCACCGCCTTGTGACGGTTCGCTTCCGGGGTGTTGCTCTTGCTGTCGTGATCGAAGTAGGAGAGCGCGGACACCACGGTGCGCAGCACATCCATGGGATGGCTGGAAGGCGGCATGATCTCCATCATTTTGACAATCTGGGAGGGAAGCCGCATCTCGGAAACGGTCTGCAACCGGAACGCCTGGAGTTCCTCTTCGGTCGGCAGATTTCCGTTCAGGAGGAGATACGCCACTTCCATGTACGTGCAGGTGTCGGCGAGATCGTGGATATTGTATCCCTTGTAATAGAGGTCGCCATTGGCCCCATCAACATACGATATATCGGTCTCGGCCGCGACTACGCCTTCCAGTCCGCGAATCACCTGAGCCCCGTTGTCCTTCAGTTCCTTTTCGCTCATGAACCGGCAATCCTTCTGTATGAGAGTTTAAACGGTATGAATGAGAGTTACGCGGTAGAGATTTACAGCCCGGCATTCACGCGGACGGGAATGCGGTATGCATCATACCTGGCGGAGCCAGGATGAGGCTAGGGAGGAATGCTCCCCATTTCCACACCACCCGGACAACGGACATCCTGTATCGAGGGGTTAACCGCTCAGGTCTTCCGAGGATCAAAAGCCGGACTGAAACATTGCAGTCCAATATAATCTTATTCTTTTTGTGGAACAAGAAAATATATAAAATCCGCCCCCGAATGAAACCGGAGGCGGACTTTGCTTTCTGTTTGTTACCATTTCCGCAGAAAAATACGGCGAAACCGGTTCCGGAAAGGAAAGCTCCGGGAGAAGACAGCCCGGGGAGCCGGATGGGGACTGCGGCGGCGAAACATTCCTTCCGCATTGAACAAGCGGCGCTCCTCTGAACATGCTTGCCCGCGGAAAACGGCGAGAAAACCGGCAATCAGGTTTCCATCGATATGCGGAGAGGGATCCCACGCCGGAGATACGGGCACAACCCGTTCCACGGTCGGAGACACCATCACGGGACCGGACACAATGTTATCACTACATTTATTATATCGTATTTTATAAATATTAATCCCGGAAATTGATCCCCGGATGGAAAAGCTTGTTCGCCCGTACAGATTGATGTATATTTTTAGATTACCAGAGAAGTATTTTTGGGATTCACCGGCGAGGATCAGGCTTTGCCCACCGATACCGACAGGGATTATATGCTGCTCGCGCTTTCCCTGGCCGAGCGTGGACGCGGCACCACCAGCCCCAACCCCATGGTCGGCGCGGTGATCGTGCGCGATGGGGCTGTTGTGGGCCGGGGATACCATATCCGGGCGGGCGAAGATCATGCCGAGGTGATCGCGCTCCGTGAGGCCGGGGTCCGGGCGGAAGGCGCGACCCTTTATGTCACCATGGAACCCTGCTGCCATCACGGCAAGACTCCTCCCTGTTCCGAGGCGGTAATCCGGAGCGGCATCGCCCGGGTGGTCGCGGCCATGACCGACCCCAACCCGAAAGTCTGCGGCGGCGGGTTCGCGAGCCTGCGCCGTAACAACATCGAATGCGAATCGGGCCTCTTCGAAGACCGCGCGCGGAAACTGAATGAGGCGTACATAAAGTATATCCGGACCGGCCTGCCCTACCTCACCCTGAAGCTGGCCATGACGCTGGACGGCAAAATCGCCGCGCTCGACGGCTCCAGCAAGTGGATCACGGGTCCCGAGGCCCGGAAGCGGGTACATCTCCTCCGGTCCTGGTCGGATGCGGTCATGGTGGGATCCGGAACGGTGCTGGCGGACAATCCCCGGCTCACCGTGCGTGATGCCGAAGGCCGCGATCCCCTGCGGGTCATCCCGGACTCCCGTCTGCGGACGCCGCTGGACGCCCATGTGTTCGCTGACGCCCGCGCGCTCGTGGTCGCCACCGCCGCCGACCGGGCGAAAGCGGAGGAACTTCGGCGTCGCGGCATCGAGGTGTGGGAGATGAACGGGAACGGGGCCGGAATCCCGTTGACGGATATGCTCGCCGGTCTCGGCGCGCGACAGGTGACCTCCGTTCTCTGCGAGGGCGGCGGAACGCTGGCCGGTTCGCTCCTCCGGGAGAAGCTGGTTGACAAACTGCACCTGTTCATCGCGCCGAAAATTCTGGGCGCGGGAAAAGACGCTTTCGGGAATATGGGCATACGCGCCATCGGGGACGCCATTCCCCTTCGGGACCGTGAAATGGAGATGATCGGGGATGATCTGCTGGTGACCGGATATCCGGAATACCGGTAGGAACACGCTCCCCGGACCCCGCGCCCGGGAGGAGGAGGGATGTTCCCCGGTTTCCCGGCGGTACGAACCACCGACGCTCCGGACTCGTTCTTTCGGGAACTTTTTCGCTTAATTTTCATCTAATTACAGAACAAATTTCGGGCAGGCCTCAAACATGTTTACCGGATTGATAGAAGAAGTGGGCCGCATGGTATCCTCCTCGCCACGGGGAGCGGCGACCGGGATCACCATCGCGGCTCGAACCGTACTGGAGGGCACGCGCATCGGGGACAGCATCGCGGTCAACGGCGTGTGCCAGACGGTCACCTCGATGGGCGATTCCACGTTCACCGTGCAGGCGGTGGAGGAAACGCTTCGACGCACCACGCTCGGCAGCCTGAAACGCGGCAGTCCGGTGAATCTCGAACGCTCGCTCCGTTTCGGGGATCGTCTCGGCGGCCACCTCGTGCAGGGACACGTGGACGGCGTGGGACGGATCACCAGAGCGGGGGGATCGCCGGACAACCGTCTCCTCTCGGTGGCGCCGCCGCCCGAACTCCTGCGATTTATCGCGGAGAAAGGCTCCATCACCCTCGACGGCATCAGCCTGACCGTCACGTTCGCCTCACGGGAAGAATTCGGAGTTTCCATCATCCCCCACACACTCGGCGCCACCACCCTTTCCGGAGTACGGTCTGGCGATCCGGTCAATATCGAGGTGGACGTCATCGCCCGCTACGTGGAGCGGATGCTCGGCGCCCGTGAGAAACTCACCCTGAACGGTCTGGAAGAGATGGGTTTTTGAAGGACGGGAGTCAGGAGACAGAAGCTGTAAACCAGAAGGAAAGAATAGTGAAGTCGGAACAGGGAAATCCGCTATCCCAGAGGGATTTCGGCATCGGTTCCCTCCATTCCGGAACATTGCCCGGCGGCGCATTTTTCGTCTGATTTCCGTCTCCCGTATTCTCTCTTGATTATTCACTTTTTATCGGAGAATGTCATGCCCGATTTCAGTACCATAGAGGCCGCGCTCGAAGAGATACGGAACGGACGGATGCTTATCGTGGTGGATGACCTTTCGACAGAATCGGAGGGGAATCTCATCATGGCCGCCGAACTGGTCACCCCTGCCGATGTGAATTTCATGAGTCGCGAGGGCGGCGGACTCATCGCGGTCTCCGGAACGCCGGGACGGATCGCCGAACTCGACCTCGAGTACCGGGGAGTGCGGAAGAACAGTCTCAAGAGCACATGGTTCGGAATCACCATCGACGCCCTGAAGGGAACCACCTCGGGCGCCTCGGCGTCCGACCGCGCCTCGACTATCCGGCTTTTCGCCAACCAGGAAGCGAAGACCGGCGATTTCGCCAAACCCGGCCATGTCACCACGCTCAAATCACTGGATGGCGGCGTGTTGTCCCGGGCCGGCCACACCGAGGCCTCGGTGGACCTCGCCCACCTGGCGGGATTGCAGCCCTCGGGCGCGCTCTGCATGATCATGGCGGACGATGGGAGCGTGGCGCGTCTCCCCTATCTCACGGATTTCGCGCGCCAGCACGGTCTGGCCATCATCTCCATACGCGATCTCATCGAATACCGCCGCACCCGTGAGAAACTGGTGGAATGCGTGGTTTCGGTGAACTTCCCCACCCAGTACGGCACGTTCCGTCTCAATCTCTACGAAAGCGAGATCGACGATCATCATCATCTGGCGATAGTCAAGGGCGATGTACGGGGCGGCGATCCGGTGCTGGTCCGGGTTCACTCGGAATGTCTCACCGGAGATGTTTTCGGCTCAAGGCGCTGCGACTGCGGCGAGCAGCTCGCCCGCGCGCTGACCCGCATCGAGGAGGAAGGACGGGGAGTGGTGCTCTACATGCGCCAGGAAGGCCGTGGAATCGGGCTGGCCAACAAGCTACGGGCCTATGATCTCCAGGATCAGGGGCTGGATACGGTGGAAGCCAATATCCGTTTGGGATTCCCGCCGGATTTGCGCGATTACGGCATCGGAGCGCAGATTCTGGTGGATCTCGGGTTACGGAAGATACGGCTGATGACCAACAACCCAAAAAAGATCGTGGGTCTGGAAGGACATGGTCTGGAGATCGTGGAACGAGTCCCCATCGAGGTTCCCCCGAACCACGAAAATGCGTTCTACATGCAGACCAAGAAGGACAAGATGGGACATATTCTGAATATCGATCATATCCTGAACGCGAATACAGAGGAGAAGAAACGTGGCGCGAGTAATTGAGGGTGAATTCAGTGCGAAAGGCAAGCGGTACGCGGTGGTCGTTTCCCGGTTCAACGAACTCATCGGGGGCAAACTCCTGGAAGGCGCGCTGGACTGCCTGACCCGCCACGAAGCCGCCGATGACGCGGTGGACATCCTGTGGGTTCCGGGAGCGTTCGAGATTCCCCTGGTGGCGAAGAAGGCCGCCGAGACCGGAGCCTATGCCGCGGTCATCTGCCTGGGCGCGGTAATCCGCGGGGAAACCCCCCATTTCGATTTCGTGGCCTCCGAAGCCTCAAAGGGCATCGCCCAGGCCAGCATGCAGACCGGCGTTCCCATCATCTTCGGGGTGATCACCACCGACACCGTGGAGCAGGCGGTGAAACGCGCCGGAACCACCGCGGGCAATCGCGGATTCGATGCCGCCATGAGCGCCATCGAGATGAGCAATCTCATGGCAAAGATCGGGAAGTAGAAACCCGCGTCCGGAATATCAACCGGGAGCGCGCTACGGGCGGGTTCATCCCTGTGGTCCGGGAACAGCCGTTGCGGATTTGGCGCAAGGGGTTTCTCCGGGGGGTTCAATCCGGGAGGAACCCAACCCGCCATATCCGCCCGAAAATCGGCCATCGGAAAGTTTTTCTCGCAAGCCGTTCAAAAACAGGTATTTTATACGGGCGATTCACCGGGCCGTCCTTTTTCCACCGGACGGCTTCCGCCGGGTTATCCCGACGGAAGCCGGTAAACCCGAACGGATACCGATATTCCGGCGCGCCCGTACCATCCGTCTCATATTCTTTTGATTGGACATTAATCGTGAGTTCAAGAAGAAAAGCGCGTGAAGCGGTGCTCAAGGCCCTATACCTCACCGAGAGCCGCGGAATAAGCGTGGACGAGGCTTTCCGGGAAATGGCCTGGGTGGACCGCGAAATGGAAATCCACGCCGGGGAACCTGATGTGGAGGCCCTCAAGCCGTTCGCCCTGGGGCTGGACGATGAAGAGCGCGCCTTCGCCCTGGAACTGGCTCATCACATCGAGGGAAAACGGGAAACATTGAACGGACTCATCCGTCCCGTCCTCAAAAACTGGGACCTGGAGCGTGTCGCCCGCATCGACCGCATCATTCTCTGGATCGCGCTCGCCGAACTGCAATATATCCTCGATGTTCCCCCCGTGGTCGCGGTCAACGAGGCCATCGAACTCGCGCGCACGTTCAGCTCCCACAAGAGCCCCGCGTTCATCAACGGGGTCCTCGATACGATTGCCCGGAACCTGGGCGTCAATCTGAAGTCCAAGTGAATATTAATTCCGAAGACGGAACAAAAGACAAGACTCATGCCCCAGCGGCAGTCACGTATATTTTTTTCAGGCACTTTGGCACTGTAGTATTACAGAGAAGGATACGTACATTATGGGTATCGGTGACTTTTTCTCCCAATCCCTGACCAGGCTTTTCGGCTCGAAGAATGAGCGGGAGATACAAAAGCTTGAGTTGCTGGTCGATGAGGTCAATGAATTCTTTGCTGAATTCGCCGCTCTCTCCGATGAGGAGTTGCAGGGGAAAACCGCGGAATTCCGGAAGCGTCTCGAAGAAGGGGAAACGACCGATGACATCATGACCGAAGCGTTCGCGGTCGTAAAAGAGGCCTGCCGCCGGATGGTGGGGAAAAAATGGATGGTTACCGGCCATGAGATCACCTGGGACATGGTTCCCTTTGATTGTCAGCTCATTGGCGGGATGGTTCTCCACCAGGGGAAAATCGCGGAAATGGCCACCGGCGAAGGAAAAAGTCTGGTCGCCACTCTCCCCATGTACCTGAACGCACTGCCCGGCAAGGGCGCGCACTTCGTGACCGTGAACGATTACCTGGTCAAGCGCGACGTGGAATGGTACGGCAAGATTTATGAGTTCCTGGGGCTGACCGTCGGGTGCGTGGTCTCCGACACCGCAACCGAGGAACACAAAGCGGCCTACGCCTGCGATATCACCTACGGCACCAACAACGAATTCGGTTTCGATTATCTCCGCGACAACATGGCCATCCGCCCGGAAGACCAGGTGCAGCGGGACTTTTACTACGCCCTGGTGGACGAGGTGGACTCCGTGCTCATCGACGAGGCCCGTACGCCGCTCATCATCAGCGGTGCGGTGGGAGGCTCCTCCACCAGCAAATTCGAGGAAATGAAACCGCTGGTTCAGAGCATTGTCAGCCAGCAGACCCGTCTGGTGGGTTCCAAAATTGCCGAGGCGGAGAAACTGATCGCGGAGGGCAAGGAATACGAGGCGGGAATGCTCCTTCTCCAGGCGCAGCGCGGCACCCCGAAAAACAAGCGGCTCATGAAGCTGTTCAATGATCAGCCGGAATTGAAGAAACTCGTGTTCTCGGTGGAAAGCGAATTCATCCGTGACAAGCGCATGCCGGAGATCGACGAGGAGTTGCTCTTCGTGGTGGACGAGAAGAACCATACCATTATTTTCACCGATAAGGCGCTCAATGAGATGCGCCCCGAGGAGCGGGCGGTGTTCGTCCTCCCGGATCTCAACGAGGAGATCAGCAAGGTGGAGCATGATCCAACGCTCACGCCCGAGGAGAAAATCGCGAAGCAGGAAGTCATCACCTCGGAATATGCGGTGCAGAGCGGGAAGATTCACAACGCCAACCAGTTGCTCCGGGCCTACACCCTTTTCGAGAAGGATCAGCAGTACGTGGTGCAGGATGGCAAGGTGATGATCGTCGATGAGTTCACCGGACGCCTGATGACCGGGCGGCGGTATTCCGACGGGCTCCACCAGGCGCTGGAGGCCAAGGAAAACGTTCATATCGAGCAGGAAACCCAGACGCTCGCCACGGTCACCCTGCAGAATTATTTCCGCATGTACGAGAAGCTCTCAGGCATGACCGGAACCGCGGAAACGGAAGCTCCGGAGTTTTTCGAGATTTACAAGCTCGACGTGGTGGTCATCCCCACCAACAAGCCCACCATTCGTAAAGACAAGGATGATCAGATATACCGCTCCCGCCGCGAGAAATACAATGCCATCATCCAGGAAATCACGCGTCTTCACCAGTTGGGACGCCCGGTCCTGGTTGGCACCGTCTCGGTGGAAGTTTCGGAAACCCTCTCGCGCATGCTCAAGCGGGCGGGTGTCGCGCACAACGTGCTCAACGCCAAATACCATCAGCGGGAGGCGGAAATCGTGGCCGGCGCCGGAAGGGCCG
>CAYRTQ010000193.1:860-9315 GCA_964426865.1 uncultured bacterium | reverse complement strand
CCGTCGAATACGACGACGGGACCGGGAAAACGATCATCAACAATTATTACGATTACCCCTTGAACGGTTACCGGTATTCCCGGTTCGGATACGATCCCTACGAATGGTGCGCCACGCCGTACTACTGGCCCTATTACCGGGTCGGCATCGTGTACGACCCCTGGGACCCGTTCTACTGGCACGATCCCTGGGCCTGGGGATTCGGATTCGGATTCGGCTGGTACGGTTCTTACCGGTACGACCCCTGGTACTGGGGCGGCGGATACGCCTGGGATCCCTGGTACAGGTATTCCTGGCACAACCACTATTACGATCCCTGGTATTATGGGGGCGGCGGCAGCGGCGGCGGGTATGGCAACGGATACGACGGCCCCCGCAGGCAGCGGGCCGACCGGTTGGCCGGATTCGGAACCAGCCGCGGCGGCGTGGTGAACGCCGGTGAAACAGTGGGAAAGACAACCACGGGAAACGATACCGGAGTTTCCTCCGCCCGGAGAAGCCGCGACGGCGCAAGTTCCACGGTCAGCCGTCGAAGGACCTCCACGGAAACATCGGGAGTCGCCACGAGAAAACCGTCCGGCGCTTCCACTGAGGCCAGCTCCGGAACTTCGGGACGCCGGGGATCTTCCTCCGGAGATAATTCCGGACGTCAGAAAGTCCGCTCGGGCGAGAACGGACGCCGGTATCAGGTGATGGATGATCCGGACAATCTCGTCGACTCCATCAGCCGCCCCGTCCGCAAGGACGGAGACAGCCGGTACCGCTGGAAGAGCAGCGACGAGACCTCCGTGCAACGCGAAGTCTCCTCCGAAAACGGGGAATCCTCCGTGCAGCAGAACAACCGGAGCAGGTACACCCGCCAGCGCACCCAGACATACAACCGGTATCGCGGAACCGCCACTTCCCGCGCCCGGGAAAGCAGCGATTCCGAGAGCGGCAGCTCGACCCGGACCCGGAGCAAAGCGGTGGAATCCTCCCAGACGGAGCGGAGCGGCAACAGCCAGTCCACCCAGAGCGGGAGCGCTGAACGGTCCCGTCCGACCTACAGCGCTCCGGAGCGGAGTTCCGGCTCCTCCCGGCCTTCCTACAGCTCGCCAAGCAACGGGGGATCGCGGTCCGGCGGCGGAAGTTCGCGGTCTTCCGGCGGCTCCTCATCCGGGAGTTCCCAGTCCGGTTCGCGGAGACGATAGGATGTACGGCATGAAGGGCGATGGACCGGCGTAAAATCTGGAGCGGGGAGATCGGAGCGTTCATTCGCTCCCCCCGCCTGCCGGATGAACGGCGTCGAAGCAGGAAAAGCGAGCATGAGCACTGCCGAAGACTGTTTGCCGGGCCATGGAAAGCAACGCGGAAGAAGGGATCACAACGAATCATGACATGAGGGTCGCCGGGACGGCAAAAACGCCGTCCGGACCGCGGGGAGGAATTGTGTGCGCTTTTTCGGAGCCTCAGCGACGGAAAGGGCGCACGCTGGACGCGGTCAGGGGAAACCACGAAGTACCGTAAGCGGGAAGAAATACCAGGAGAAGACGATGAAGAGCATACTGCATAGATTCACCACCGCCGTCATCGCAGCGACCGCCGTTCTAATCGGCGCGGCTACCGTGCCGCTCGCGCAGGAAGTCGTTTCCGACAACGATACCGGAGTCGGAGCGCGGGCCATGGGCATGGGCGGAGCGCAGATCGCCGCGGCGAACGATGTGACCGCCATTGCCAGCAACCCCGCGGCGCTGGCCCGGCTGAAACGGCCCGAGGTGCAGGTGGGATTGAACCTCTGGAAGCGTACGCTCGACACCCGGCTCCAGAGCAGCCGTGGAATCGGGCACGCGTCCGAAAGCACCGATTATTCCGGGCTCGGCACAATCGGCGGCGCCTACCCGGTCCCGACTGACCGGGGAAGCCTGGTGTTCGCGGCGTCTTACAACCGGGTGAAGGACTTCTCCGGACGATTCCGGGCCAACGGATACAGTGACAACCTCATCGGGGACTTTGCAGGCGAATCCATCGAGGACGGCGGGATCGGGATGTACTCGCTGGCCGGAGCGATGGATGTCTCTCCGAACGTGTCCATCGGCGCGTCCCTCGACTTCTGGAACGGAAATTACAAGCGCGACAACCACCAGTTGCTCAATGACCGCGACAGCAATCAAAGTCCCTATTCCCAGCTCGATCTCAGCGGGGTGAACGACGATATCACCGGAGTGAGTTTCAAACCGGGCTTCCTCTACTTCCGGGACAATCTCCGTCTCGGCGGGTTTGTTCGTCTGCCGATGACGTTCAATATCGACGAGCGGTATTACAGCGAGGGATATTCGCGGGATGACGGCCAGTATTTCCAGTTGTACCAGGCCATTGACCCGACCTCGGAATTCAATGACGGGGATGATTTTACCTATTCCGGAAAAATGAGTTATAAAGTAAAGGCCCCCATGCAGTTCGGTCTGGGAGTCTCCCTGGGCCGTCCCGGCGGGACCATCCTCGCGTTCGATGTGAACTATGAGAACTGGAAGCAGGCCAAGCTCGAGTACCCGGCTGACTTCACGCAGGAACCCAACTACTTCCTCGACAAGTACCGCACCGCCACCACCTGGAAGATCGGGGTGGAGCAGCCCATTCCGGTGCTCGGCGCAGTGTTGCGCGCCGGATACCTGCGTCATCCGCTCACCTTTGTCGGCCCACGGACCAACGATTCCGGCGATCCGTTCATCGAGGTGTCCAACGACCGCGATTATCTCACTTTCGGGTTCGGAGCGCAGTTCGACCCGTCGTTCGGAATCGATGTGGGATACACTCACGGTTTCTGGACCTCGAAGGAAAGCCCCCGCACGGACGAGGAAAGCCGCGACAATGTTTTCGTCGCCATCACTTACCGCGGACCGGGGAAATAAATCCCTTCATGGACGGGGCGAGGACCGGACTTCCATCCCTTCCCCGCCCCGCGCGGATTCTCCCGCCGGGAGCGCGCCATTCCCCCGGTCAGGGGGGACAAAAGAGAAAAGCCTTCTCCGTATAATCTTTCCGCGCCGGGAAGTATACGCTCTCCATAACCAACCGCCCGGAGAGGCTCTCTCTTCCGTCCTCCTGAACCGGAACATGATTCCGCTCCCGGCAGGGGAATCCGCATCTTTTACATGAAAACCATCCGGGCAACCCCGATCCGGTTTTTTGATGGGCGACGGGCCGCCCGGGGCAAGCATAACGGTTTTATCTGCAAGGAGAGTGACTGCCATGAAATATCGCATTCTCACCCTTTCGGCGGCCGCCATGCTTTTCCTGGCTGGAATCACCTCCGCGGAAGCCCCGGATTATGCGAAAAAGGGCGAGGTGGGCATGGTTCGTATTCAGAACCGGGCCGACTATAAAGAAGCGAAGATAGCCATGGCGTGGGGCGATCATCTGAAACCCCCGGCCAACTGTCCCCGCGCGATCATCAATCTCAAGGAAGCCATGCTGACCTGGACCAGAATCCCGGTTTCCATCATGGGCCAGATGCAGCTCAGCTCTCCCGACATCCGCAAGCTGCCCATCCTTATCATTTCCACGAGTGAACCGGCCGAACTTTCGGAGATAGAGAAAAAGAACCTGGGGGAGTATATCAAGAACGGGGGCTTCGTACTATTGGATGGGGACCTGAGCCTTCTGCAAATGGTCCGGAATATCGCCGGAACCCGGCATATCGAACGGATACCGGTCGACCACCCCATCTATCAGACCCCGTTTTTGACCGGTGGCCCGGTCATGAGCGGCAACGCCCCCATGCAGACCGAGCCGGGAGGCCGGATGGTCCTTTCGGATGAGGCGGAGGGCCTCCTGGGATTGTTCATCGATGACAGGCTGGCCATGGTGTACTCACCCAAGGGGTATTACCGAGGATGGCAGGCGAACAGCGACGCCCATCTCAAATTCGGAGTAAACCTGATCATGTACGCTATAACCAGGGGATAAGCGATCCCGAATACCTGGCGGCCCGGAACGGATTTCCCTCCGGAAGGGATTTTTACCCCCGTGCCTTCTCAACCGGATAGTGTGGAGTGGATTGCGCATCGACACTTCGACAGGCTCAGTGTCCGCGGGTTCAGCGCCCGCCGCTGGCTGAGCGCTGAACGCTGGCTGAGCTTGTCGAAGCCAGCTAATCAAAACACCCCGCATCTTTCAGTTGACAGAGTACTCGCCATGATGATCAATGAACCGGGCTGGAGTCCGGGGAATTCGCCACGGAATGCCCATAAAGCAGCCGGACTTCCGTGAATACCCTTGACTCACGGCCCCGTTTCCCCATATTTTATTTTTTTACGGCCCGTTTCCATCGGCGCGTCCGCGCTCCGATGAATGGCCCCGAATGAAGGAAACCATGCCTGCCGGATTGACCACAGAGCCGGAATACCGTTCACCGCTGTCATCCCGAACGAGAAGCATGCCCTTGCCACGGCTGAAAGAATTCGATGCGGGATTGATCGCGCTCGGGGCGGCCCTGAATGTTTCCATCGGCTATTTCGCCGGCCTGCTCAAACTGCCGCTCTACCTCGATTCCATCGGAACCATCCTTATCGCGGCGCTCTGCGGCCCCATCTACGGGATAATCGTCGGGCTTTCGGCGCTCATCATCCTCACGCTCACCGCGGTCCCCACGGTCATCGCTTATGCCGGCACCGCGGTGGTCATCGCGATCCTTTCCGCTTCGCTGGCCCGGATCGGATTCCTCCGGAACCTACGGGTCACCATCGCGGGAGGACTCCTCCTCGGAGTGGCCGCAGCGGCGGCTTCGGCTCCGGTCACCACCTTCCTCTACGGCGGCGTGTCGCTCGCGGGAGCGGATGCGGTCACCACCTTTCTCCGCGCCTGCGGGATGCCGCTCTGGAAAAGCGCTCTTCTCGGAAGCCTCATCACCGATTCCCTGGACAAGGTGATCACCGCCCTCGTCTGTTTCGGCCTGATACAGTCCTTGCCGCCGAGAATGCTGGACAAGATAAAAGGAAGGGGAAAAGTCGCGGAAGCAAAACAGAACACGGTCTCCGAACCCTGATTCGCTGAATTCCTGATTTTCCGGATTACTCCTTTTCCCCGGTCACCGCCGATGTGAAAAGCACGGTAGCGGACTATCAAGTCGATACAGCGGGATGGTCTGCGCTTCGACAGGCTCAGCGCCCGCTGGCTGGGCTTGTCGAAACCGGAAGGTTGAACAGGATGAACCAACAATTGAGTTGGCGGTCCAGTGGAGCATCAGACTGATTCCGTATCACGGTTCGGAAGCCTCGCCCCTCCTTTTCCGAGGTTCTCCCATGCTTCACCCCCTTACCCATATCGTCCTGGCGCTTGAATTCGCCCTGCTTGCGGTGACCACCCCTCTGGAAGAGGGACTGGCGGTCCTCCTGTTCGGGCTGGCGGTAACTCTGGCCATGCCCGCTCGGACAGAGACACGGCTTGCCAAACCGTTCCTCCAGGCGCTGGGAATCGCCGCCCTGTTTCTCTTCCTCATTCACGGCGTGCAATGGCGGCCGTTCGGAATTACCCGGATCGGCGCGCTGGACGGTATCGAGAGTTTCACCCATATCGCCGCTCCGGTGATTGCCATCCTCTATCTTTCCCGTCAGATACGCCCGGAGGAGCTTTTCGCGCTGCTGCTGGACCTGAAAGCGCCGCCCGCCGCCATACTCATCCTCTTCCGCACGCTCTGGCTGGTCCCACGGCTCACCGCCCGCATGGACGAGGTGATCACCGCCCTGAAACTCCGCGGTATGCCGGTCGAAACCCCGGTGCAGCGTGTCCGGGCGCTGGTCCCGGCGCTGGGTGTCATCTTCGCCTCCATGCTGTCCGAGATTTCCGACAATTCGCTCGTCATCGCTTCACGGGGCTTCCTGCGACGGGGAAACCGGAGCCATCTGCTCGCGCTCCCGTTCGGGCGACGCGACGCCACGCTGCTCATCCTGGTCACCTTCATCCTGGTACTCGCATGGTTCTGACCGCCGACCATCTTTCCCTTTCCCTCGGCCAGGAAAACCGGGAAATACTCCGCGAGGCGTCCTTCTCTCTCGGAGCGGGGGAAACCGTCCTGCTCGCCGGACCCTCCGGCGCGGGGAAGACCGCGCTCGGAATGGCCCTCTGCGGCTGGCTCCCCCTCTGGGCGGGAATCTGGGGTCTGCGGGGAGATATCGCGCTCGATGGGGAGCCGGTGGAACAGGGAAAGGGCAATCCGGGCATCGGACTCATTCTCGAAAACCCCTACACCCAGCTTTCCGGCCTGAAAAGCACGGTGGGTCAGGAGCTGGCTTTCCCCCTGGAATGCCGGGGAGCGGGCCGCGAGGAAATGAAAGCCGCCATCGGGCGGTATGCCGGAATGTTCGGAATCACCCACCTGCTGGAACGTCCGGCGCACGCCCTTTCCGGCGGAGAACTCCAGCGCGTGCTGGCGGCATGCGCCCTCCTCTCCGAACCCCGGTTCCTCTTCCTGGACCGTCCGCTCACCGAAATCGATTTCGATTTCCGCACGACCTTTCTCGATATCATCCGTTCTCACGTCCGCTCCCACGGAGGGGCGGCGCTGGTGGCGGAGGATCCCTGGCTCATCCCGGACGCCCCGTTCGACCGGACGCTCCGTATCGATCCCGAAGCGAAGAGTATTTTCAACACGGAGGACACAGGGGAAAGAGAAGAAAGAAGAGCCGGGGAAGAGGAGTCCGGGGAAACCGGGAAACGGAGCGCTCCACGGGGCGGCATGCTGCGGGTGAGGGATCTGGAATTCGCCTATCCGTTCCGCCCCGATGTGATAGAGGGTCTCTCGTTCTCTCTGGACGAGGGGGACATCACGTTCATCACCGGACCCAACGGCTCCGGGAAGACCACCCTGGCGCGGCTGCTCACCGGCATTCTCACCCCCTTCTCGGGGGAAATCAGTCTGGACGGCCGATCCTTCCGGGAGATGAGGCCGCGCGAGATCATGGCGAAAGTGGGTCTCGCCCTCCAGAACGCCTCGCTGCACCTTTCCCGCGGAACCGTTCGGGAGGAACTGGAGTCAGCGGAAAGATGGGGGCGTCCGCCGGGCGCGCTCACCGGAATTCTCGGGCTGGACCGGGCGCTCGAAACCCATCCGCTGGAACTCTCCCAAGCGGAACGAAAACGCCTGGCGTTTGCGCTCGCCGCCGGGGGGAATCGTCGCGCGGTCGTTCTCGACGAGCCGACCCAATATCAGGACGCGGATGGGTTCCGCCGTATGACGGAAGCGGTGCGCCGTCTCTCGTCGGAGGGAAAGGCGGTGCTGCTCATCAGCCACGACCCGCGGCTCTACCGGGAATTCCCCGGAGCGGGAGAAATCGCGTTGGAACCGCGCTGACCGGGAAAACACCTTTCCCCGGCAGCTCTCTTTGATTATCTTCCGGCGGGGAGAAGAACGTGATACTCATGTACCATAACATCGCCGAATCGGCGGATTTCAACACGGCGGCCCTCCGCGCGTTCGAGGCGCAGGTACGGCTCATCCGGAGCGAACGGGAGTTCGTCTCTCCCGATGAATATGTGCGACGGCTCGGCGCGGGCGGGAACGGGTCCGATTGCACCCTGCTCACCTTCGATGACGGGTATGTCAGCTTCCGGACGCTGGCGCTCCCCGTTATGGAAAAGTACGCGCTGCCCGCCGCCCTGTTCGTCACCGTGAATCACGCCGGGGGAACCAACGCCTGGGAAAAACCGGGTTCCCCGGTTTTCCCGTTGCTGTCCTGGGAGGAAGTCGCGCGGCTCGGCGGGCACGAACTGGTGACCCTGGGTTCGCACGGCCTTTCCCACCGCTACCTCCGCGCGCTTCCGGTGGAAGGGCAGCGTGCCGAGATCGCCGTTTCGAAGCGGGAGATCGAAAACCGCACCGGGCGGGAAATCAATCATTTCAGCTATCCCTATGGCCAGCGAATAGACTTTTCCGGTGAAACGTCCCGTCTGGTACGGGAATGCGGGTACCGGTCCGCCTGTTCGACCCTCTACGGGAGAACCAGCCGGTCAGTCGAGCGGTATGGCCTGCGGAGGATCGAAATACGCCCGCAGGACTCGCTCGACCGGTTCAGACAATTGTGCGGCAGCAACCTGCACATGGTGTATGTAAAACAGCGGATAAAGGAAATCCTGCACACGCTGATGGTGTAACTCAGGAAGGATCTTTGCATGGCGCGGAAAAAGGACGTGACCGGGTATTACGATACCGTGGCGGAGGACTACGATTACGAGTTCTACAAAAAGAACGATCCCTATCCGCCGCTGCAATACCGTCACCGTCACTTTCTCGAACTCATCGACGCCGAGTGTCTCGCCCCGGGGAGCCGGGCGCTCGATATCGGGTGCGGTCCCGGCGAACTGACATTCGATCTGAGCCGACGCTCGTTCCCGGCGGTGGGGATGGATATTTCCGACAGCATGATCCGGATCTGCCGCAATAAACGGGAGGAACTTGCCCTTCCCGCGCCGGTGGCCTTCT
>CAYRTQ010000193.1:0-850 GCA_964426865.1 uncultured bacterium | reverse complement strand
CGAACGGCTGCCCTTTCCGGATGCATCCTTCGATCTGGTCACCGCGGCGGGAGTGGTGGAATATCTTCCCGGAGACGAGGCATGGACGGCGGAACTGCACCGCGTCCTCAAACCGGGCGGGATTCTCGTTCTCAATGTCACCAACGCGATCGCCATACGCCGTCTGACCGCGCCCCTGCTCGAACCGCTCAAGCGAAGCCGGAGGCTGTTCCGATTCCTGAACATGGTCAAGCGGGACATTCTCAAGAAAGGCCCCCTGAACTATTTTCCCTTCCAGCCGCGCACCCATGTTCCCCGGGCGTTCGACCGTTTCCTGGAAGAACGTGGGTTCGCCGTGCTGGCGCGGCGCTATTTCGCTTTCAGCATCCTCCCCTACCCACTCGACACCGTGCTGGGATTCGCCACCATTCCCATCCGGAAATACCTGGAGCGATTCGCCCACAAGAATCTCTCCCTGTTCGGCGCCGGGTATATCGTGAAAGCCTGTAAAAAAACGGAAGATTGAACCACAAAAAAAAGGTGCATCGCGGTTTTCAACGGATAGATGTACCATGACCGGGCATCAATCGCATTTGCCGTTTACAAAAGCGCTTCGATACGGTAAAAAAACATCCCGCGCCTTTCCCGATTCTTCCCCGCCGCCCATACATGATTTCATCGCTGGTTCATACCAAGTTCGATTCAATCTCCGTTGCAAAAGCAGCCCCCTATCCGGCCTTCGGCCACCTTTCCCCCGATGGGGGCAAGGAAAGACAACCATTCCTTTCCGCTAATTTTGAAGGGGAATTGGTTTAGTACCCTTTCAACTGGATAAAGTTGGTAAGAACTGAAAGAAAAACGGAACAAAAAA
>CAYRTQ010000192.1:667-9355 GCA_964426865.1 uncultured bacterium | reverse complement strand
AAGAGAATGTCTCCTCTCTTGCGTTTACCCGTTGGGATTCCCTCTCTTTTTCTCCTCCGCGCCCCGGCTCGGAACGCCGGGCGTCATTTCCCGCACACCACTTTCGCGCGGATGGCGCCCAGGTGGTACGCGGTATGGGCGATGGCTCCCATCGCGCCTCCCAGCGTTTCTTCGCTGTCCGCGGCGTGCTGTTCGATCACCGTACGGAGATCGCGGTAGGCCGTCCGGATGCCTTCGAGGATATCCAGCCATTCCCGCTCGTCCAGCGGGTCGGTGTGCCAGCTCGTCCGCCAGTCGCGCGGGGATCGGTCACCCCCGATCCATGCGGTGGAAGCATTGAGCGCGAACAGGACATGACGGGCATGAGCGGCGATGGATGTTCCGCCGGAAGGAGACGCGGCCTCCTCGGCGGTGAGCGCCTCAAGTGTATCGAGGAGCCCGGCTCCGGTGTCGGTGAAATAGCTCCATCGCTCGGGGCCCGTGAAAGCCTCGCGGAGCACCCCGAGCAACTGGCCGGTAATTGCGGGCGCGGAAACGTCGGGCATGCGTGCCTCCTTTGGAAAGCGGCAACGTACCGGATTGGTGGATTCAAGGTCACAGGGAATAGCGGACCCGGAGATAGGGATCTGGCCGTTGCCGATGGTGAAGAATGACTGCCTCTCCGGCTCATATACTTCAATTTATTGATTTATAACGATTAGTCAAGAACTCTTCTCCCCGCTCGAAAAACCCGGGCGCTTCGGTGCGTTGTCACTCTGCCACTTTTGTATTATATTATAACCCATGGAAAATCTTCCCTACACCGACCTGAATTCCACCCTGCGCGCCCGGTTCGGCTGCCGCGTACACAAAATCACCATCGACGCCGGGTTCACCTGCCCCAACCGCGACGGCACAAGGGGGACCGGTGGCTGCATCTATTGCAACGCCCGGGGATCGGGAACCGGCGCGTCCGTGCGCGCCACGGTCGCCGGGCAGCTCCGCGAAGCCCAGCCGTTTCTGAGGAACCGGTACAAGGCGGAGAAGTTCATCGCCTATTTCCAGTCCTTTTCCAATACCTACGCTCCCCTGGAAATCCTGCGCGCCCGGTACGAGGAGGCGCTTACAGTCGAGGACATAGTGGGGCTTGTCATCGGCACCCGGCCGGACTGCGTTCCCGATGAAACGCTGGACCTTCTGGCGGAATTCAGCCGAAGGACCTGGCTTTCCCTGGAATTTGGCGTACAGAGCATGCATGACCGTACTCTTGTCCGGATCAACCGCGGACACACCGTGGCGGAGTTCCGGGATGCGGTGCGGCGCGCCCGTGAGCGGGGAATCGAACTCGGGGTCCATGTCATTCTCGGACTGCCCGGAGAAAGCCGCGAAGACATGCTGGAAACCGCGCGGGCCATCGGGGGAATGGATATCCGGGGGATCAAGATCCATCTCCAGTACATTGTCCGGGGCACGCCGCTCCATCATCTCTACGAGCGGGGGGAATACCGTTGCCTGGAGCGGGCGGAATACGTGGATATCCTCGGTGATTTCCTGGCGCTTCTGCCCGGGGACATGGTGATTCACCGGCTCACCGGCGATCCACATCGCGACGAACTTGTCGCGCCTTCCTGGGCGCTGGAAAAGGAAACCACGCTGAAGATGATTCTGGCGACTCTGCGCGAACGGGAACTGTGGCAGGGAAAGAACTGCGGAAAACAAATCCAAAGTGAAAGAACACCCCGCTTGTGACCGGGGTGAAATGGGTGTATCCATTCCTCCCCGCAAACAAAAAGCCCTCTCTCCGCCAGACATACGGTCGGCGGAAAGAGGGCTTTTTCTCGCTCAGAAACCGGGGATCAGAACGCGATGATGCCGTTGAGATACAGGATCACCAGGGTCGCCGCGATAATGACCACGGCAAATACCCCGAACAGCAGGGCGCGGGGCGATTTGGATTCCTCGTCGTCCGGAAGGCTGCGGCTCTGCGCGGAAGCCGTACGGGCGGCAGCCGCGGTGTGTTCCGGTTCATCGGAGATAATCCCGGCCACGGTATGGTCGGCGGCTGCGGGCGGTTCCCCGGAGGGTGCGGGCGACGGCTTCTTTTCCTTGCCGGAGGCAGCCGGCTTTCCGGAGACGCGTTCTTCCGGCGGGTTCGAAACGGAGATCCCGGACTCGGAAGGGGATGCGCCATTGGTTTCCCCGGGCTTCGCTTTCTCGTGCTTCCAGTAGTCCTCGTCACGGATGGAGGCCGATTTACCCTCGTATTTCGAGATGACCCGTTCGGGATCGACTCCCACCGTCTCGGCGTACTCCCGCAGAAAAGCGCGCATGAACGGCTCGGGAACCACGCTGAAGTCCCCTTCCTCGATCTTTTCCAGGAATGGAATCCGTATTTTTGTCGCCCGGTAGATTTCGTCGAGGGTGACGCCCTTCTCCAACCGTATATCTTGCAGTTCCTTGTGCAAAGGTTTCATAGTCGCGACTCCGCTTTGGTTCCGAAATACCCGTATACACCGTTGGTGAATGAATACAACGTTTCCATCAGACGGGACAGGGGAAGTCCCATCACATTGAAATAACAGCCCTGAATAGCGGGAATGAGCACCGCGCCATATCCCTGGATCCCATAGGCGCCCGCCTTGTCCATGGGTTCTCCCGTGGCGATGTAATCCCGGATCATCCCGGCGTCCATGGGGTGGATGGAAACCGCGGTGGTCTCGTAACCGGCTGTTTCCCAACCGCTGCCCGCGTCATGGATGGCAAATCCGGTGTAAACCGTGTGCGTGCGTCCCTGGAGACGGGACAGCATGGAGAACGCTTCCTCCTCCGAGTCGGGTTTCCCCATGATCTCCCCATCCAGCACGACCACCGTGTCCGCGCCGATGACCATCCCTTCCCCAACCTGTGCGGCCACCTCGCGCGCCTTGAGCAGCGAGAGCCGCGTCACGTGTTCCGAGGGTGTTTCGCCGGGGATCGCAGTCTCTTCGGCATGGGAGGTGATGCACCGGAACGGATGGCCGAGGAGCTTCATCAGTTCGCGGCGTCGTGGGGATTGAGAGGCCAGGATAAGTTCGTTCACTGTATCTCCCGGGTGTTGATGGCGATGGTCACCGGGCCATCGTTGATCAGCTCCACCCGCATGTGCGCGCCGAACACCCCGCCCTGAACCGGTATGCCGCTCTTGGCGAGCGTGCTCATGAAACACTCGTAATATTCGTTTGCCTTCTCCGGCGGAGCGGCCTCGCCGAAATAGGGGCGCAACCCGCGACGCACATCGCCGAACAGGGTGAACTGGCTCACCACCAGAATCTCACCCCCGATATCCGTGACGGAGCGGTTCATCTTGTATTCCTCGTCCGGGAAAATCCGGAGGCCGATGCATTTTCGCGCCAGGAGATCGATGTCCCGCGCGTCGTCCTCACGGTGTACGCCCAGGAGAATGAGCAATCCCCGTCCAATGGAGGAAATCCGTTTCCCCTCCACCGTCACGCTGCACCCGTCCACCCGCTGCACCAGACCGATCATGAATGCTGCCTCAAAAATGCAAAGGGCAGTCTCTCAATAGATAGCTGACTGCCCCCTGCGAAAAGTTTCCGAATAAGATTACACTGCGTCTTTCAGCTTCTTGCCAGGTTTGAATTTCGGTGTATTCGCCGCCGGAATCGAGATGGCCTGGTTTGTTGCAGGGTTCCTCCCTTGACGAGCCGCACGTTTGGAAACCGCGAAGGTTCCGAAACCTACGAGACTTACCTTGTCACCTTTCGCAAGGGCTCCAGTGATACCGTCGAGAACCGATTCGAGGACTTTCCCCGCTTTGGCTTTCGGAATACCCGCATCCTGAGCTGCCTTTGCCACGAGTTCCTCTTTGGTCATTTACTCACCTCCCTTCGTCGGTGCATAAAAAAAATTTTTAGGTACAATAAGCCTCAAGGGGGTTCCTGTCAAGGGAAAATTCAAGGAAATACGGCGTTCCGCGCCTTTTTTGCGCCTTTTCCCCGGTTTACTCCCCCCAAAACCGCTCGTCCTGCCATAACGTCCCGTAAACAGTGGTGGTTGAAATCCCTCGCGCGATCGTCCCCGGCGTCCCATACACGCCATCCCGCGGGTGGTCGAACACCCTTCCCGCCTCACTTTCGCGCCGGGTGTCGCCTGCACGAAAGCGCAGACACGCAAAGGAAAATGTCTGTACTTGTTTCTCCCGAATACGAGGGAGAATGGATTCTCTCTCCCGGAGGACGGCCGTTTTCACCGATAACGGATGAAATATCGTTCGAACCGGTGATGCGCGTGATGAAAATGATGAACGGCTGATAAAGAATGCGTTCATCTGCTTTTCATCATTCCAACCATTCGAATCACCGGTTCAGACAGTCAGTCCGCTTTTTTCCCGGATTGAACGAAACCCGTATGAGATTACCGGAATAAGAAGACGGCAGGGGCGGGCCTCCGCACCGCTGTATATCCGGTCTTTCCCGACCGGGGTCAGTATCCCATGTTCGCCGATCCGCGGCGCTTCTCCAGCTTCACATCCGGCAGATCCTTGATATTCACCCGGAAGTAGAATCCCTCCTGGACGCCCGAGGGAATCCAGGTAAGGCTCGCCTCGAAGCAGTGGAGGTTACGGTACAGGGAAAGGCGGTGCGAGACGAGTTCCTTGTTGGCCAGATCGTAATAGAGATAATAGTTCACCGACATGTTGGGAGAGGGCGAGAAGGATATCTCCGGCTTGATGTCGTGGGTGGTGCGGTATTTTCCGGTCACCGCATCCCGCTGAAGACCATAGGTATGCGAGAAACGCAGGTTGAAGGGGGTCGTGGAGCCTTCCGAAAAGCTGCCCTCGGCCGCGTTCTGTCCCAGGGGGTTCAGGTCGAGATCGTCACGTCCGGCGGTGCTGTTCGCGCCGTCGCGACGGGACGTGCTCAGGAAGCTGAAACTTTCCGGGGTGATCCCCACGTCGGTGCTGACCGCGAAACTGTTCATGGTGGGGCTCAGCAGATCGAACCGGTTGTCACGGTGATAGAAGGAGTGCGATGCGGTCAGACGGGTGCTGACAATTCGTGTGGGACGGAAGTCCAGTGTTGTCACCAGGTTGGAAAGCTTCCTGTCCTCCGCCTCGAAATCGACCCCGGTGGAAAAATTCAGGGTGAGCAGATCGAACTTGTTCTCTTTATCCCCCTTGACCGTTTTCACCTGGAAGACGTTCCGGAGGTCGAAATCGATGCCGTTCACCATGTCGTTCTGGGCCGTGTTACGGTCCAGGTGGATATAGGCGGTGGGGGAATCGCTGAAGAACTCGCGGCTCTTCCCGAATCGCCAGGTGGCGGAAGGGGTTATGACGTGCCGTATGCCGGCCACGCTTCCGATCTTGGGCTGGAAGGTTCCATAGATGGTGGTTCCCAGTCCCAGCCCGAACGTGAGATTGTCACGGCGCACGTACCGGGCGCTGTCGGCGACACTGTTGGTGGCGGAAAAACTCTCGTCCAGGTTCAGCGAGGGCTGGGCCACCAGCCAGCCGCGGAACTTGTTGGAACTGGAGAGGCTGGTGGAAACACGCATGTCGCGGGAAAACGTATCCCGGGTGGTATCGGAATGCGCGGTGTTGCGGACATCCGCGTTGAGGGAGTAATAGATGGAATTGTACCACTTCGCGTCCTCGGGCTTCTTTTCCGCCGTTCCCTTTACATACTTGCGTGTTTCCTCCCGTTCGGTCGAGGAGCCGAAAAGCAGACGGGTGGGCATGCGGAAGCTGACATTGGGCAGCGTGACGTTCGTCTCACGGCTATCCAGGTTCTTTTCGTGGCTGAGCGTGGCGGTGAGGCTGTTTCCGCTCTGCTCCCATCGCTTGGTGGCGTTCAGCGTGGAGCGTATGTTGCGGTTGAGACGCTCGTAGAAGTTGTACGAGTTGAGCTGGGTGAACTGGCTGCTCTGGAAATTGGCGTCGCCGGTAATGCGCAGCGTGGGGTTCACGTCCTGGGAATGCGAGGCCTGCAACAGCCACTGACGGGATCCCTCACCCGACCGTTCATCGAAAGAGGCGTAGACCGAGCCGGTCATCTTGTATCGGACGTTGTAATTGAGCCAGTTTTTCATGAGCCAGCCGTTACGCTCGCGCAGGGTGGCCGCGGCACGGTAATCCCAGTAATCGGAAGGCACGAAATAGTATCCGATGTTGGAAAGATACCGTCCGTCGCGACGCGAAGCCCCGTAGCGGGGAGTCAGGAACCCGGACTGCCTTCCTTTGGAAATGGGGAAGACATAGAAGGGGAACCAGAACACCGGGATGTCCTCGATGTAGGCGGTGATGGGCTTGATGATGAGCTTGTCGTTCACGATGAGCTTCATTTCCTTCCCCGCGAAATAGTAATGGGGATGGAACGCATCGTCGCAGGTGGTATAGGTGCCGTTGGCAATGAACAGGGTATCCGCGGAGACCCGTTTCACCTTGGAGAAGGTCATGTACCCGTTCTCGTACTTGGTACGTCCCCTGGTGACCACTCCCGTTCCCGTGGCCAGATCGTATTCGATGACCTCGCCGTGCATCTCCTCGCCGTTTTTGTCGATGAAAACCGGGGTGTCCACCAGTGCGCCGGTGGAGTCCTTCTTCCCTTCCGCAACCGCGTACTGCTGGTCCTGATGGTAGACGATGCGATTGCTTTTCAGGACATACCCCTTGTATTTCACCGTGGCGTTGTCCTGCATGACCGCCTGGCGTTTCTGGAGGTTATAGTCGATGGACCGGGCGTTGTATTCGAGCGAATCCGAAATGGAAAAACCCTGGAACGACACGGGCTTGGGAGGCGAATCCTGAGCGCGGCCGATACCGGAAGAAAGCAGGAGGAACAGGAGAAAGCACGGAATATGCGGTTTCATCAACTTCCCATGATGGTTACAAGAACGGTACGGGTGCGGGGGCCGTCGAACTCGCAGAAATATATCCCCTGCCAGGTTCCGAGGACAAGACGGCCATCCTCGACCGGAACGGTTACCGAGGACCCCATCAGGGATGCTTTGACATGCGCCGCTGAATTCCCCTCGGTATGACGGTAATTCCCTCTCCACGGGACCAGACGGTTGAGCGTTTCCACCAGATCGGCCCGAACATCCGGATCGGCATTCTCGTTAATGGTCAGCCCGGCGGTGGTGTGGAGCGTGAACACATGGCAGATCCCGGACCGTACGCCGGAAGAGAAGAGCATGCCGCGGACCTGGTCGGTGATGTCGATGAGTTCCGAGCGGGTCCGGGTGGATACCGTAAAATTCTTCATTGTACCGTTCCTTATACTCTGCACTGTTCCCCGTGTTCCCGAAAAGCGCGGAAAGGCTGCTTTTTCGTAACTATCTACCATGTTGTCAGAAGAAGTCGAAGACTCTGCGACCGCCGCAACAGCCCGCCCTCACTCCCCGCCCTCTCTCCCACGCAAAAAGACGCGCGGGCGAGAGGGAAAGGAAAACTGCTCAAAAACAGGTCGGGAGATAACGCAAAGCGGTAAGAAGAATGCTCCTCTTCGAGCGGGTATTCTCCACAAGCCTTGCCCGAAGCGCTCTTTTCCCTCGCCCGCGCATCATTTCGCGGGGGAGAGGGTGGCCGCAGGCCGGGTGAGGGTCCGCGGCGGTGAAAAATACACCACCTTTCCTTTTGCGGATGTCCGGGTGGTAGACAGGTACGCTTTTTCCGTATCCAGCTTCCGCGCCCGGTTCTCTCACGCTACTGCGCCCGGGGCGCATCCGGGAATTCGTCCGCCTCGTCCAGGTCCCCGAGCCGTTTCAGGGCCTTCCGGATGTAGAGGGAGTCACTGTGGCTCTTGATGACCCGGGCATAGGCGTCCACCGCGGACTTGCGATCACCCCGCCTGGCCGAGATATCCCCCATCTTCAGGAGCGCCTCTGCCCGCGTTTCCGGCGGATTGGCGTTGTTGGACCAGATGGACCAGTTGTATTGCAGCGCCTGGTCGGTATCGATATACGCGTAGACATCGGCGAGGAACACCTGAAAATCCGTCCTGCGCTTCCCCTTGGCGGCCTTCAGCCCGTCCTTGGCGGTCTGGATGGCCTCGTTCGACCGTCCCATGAGATAGTACACTCCGGCCAGGGAGTAGTACACATCGACCCGGTGCGGTGTTTTCGGGTAGGAACGGAGGATGCGTTCGTAGGTGCGGGAAGAATCCAGCCAGCGGTTAACCGCCTGGTAACACCGAGCGATTCCCATGAGCGATCTCACCGTGACATCGGACACGGCTCCGATGGAAATAGAACTGTCATACCACGCGATGGCCTCACCCGGCGATTCCTCCTCGCTGAGAGAACCCAGTTTGAAATACACCGACTGGGTCCGGGCCGGAGTGTTTTTCTGACTGAGCATTTCCCTGAGATGGTCCAGTGCGTCGCTCTTGCGGTTCAGGGATACATACAGGTCTGCCTCGTAGAATATGGCGGAGTCGGCGTACTCGGATCGCGGGTGGAACTCCACGATGCTCCGGTAGTTCCCGGCCGCCCGTTCGGCATCGCCGGAGAGACGGTAATACCGGGCGAGATTCAGGAATAGACGGGGCGCCAACCGGCTCTTGGGGTTCTTGGCGACAAAATGTTCGGCGATTTCCATCTCCGAGGTATAGTATCCCTTGCGGAACGCGATACGCTCCATGTAGAAGAGCGCGTCGTCATACGATGGCTCGGAGCGGGGGGTGTTGTCCAGGTAGTTCGCGAACGCGT
>CAYRTQ010000192.1:0-657 GCA_964426865.1 uncultured bacterium | reverse complement strand
GGGATAATTCAGGGTCAGCCGCTTGAAAACCTTGACCGCGGCGGCGGAACGTCCGCTCTGGTCAAGGGAGAGTCCCAGGTAATACAAAGCCTCGTCGGCCGCGGGACCTTTCGGGGATTCGGCGATGTATTTTTCGAAGCGCTCGACAGCGCCGCTGGTCAGGTGAAGTTTGAAAAGGCAGATGCCTTCTTTCACCGCCGCTTCCCGGCTGAGAGGGGAATCACGGTAGCTGCCGGTGATTTCGCTGAAAATGGAGAGGGCCTTGTTCCAGTCGCCCCGGAAAATGAGGGCCGTTCCGGTGAGAAAGAGAAAATCCGGTGTCAGCGGGGATTTGGCGTGGGATTGGAGGAAATCCTGGGTGACCGATATGCAGCCGTTGGCGTTCCCCATTTTCAGGAGCGCCTCGGCATGGGCGTACCTCGCCCGGTCGGCGTATGGGGCTCCGGGCGCAATCTCCCCCGCCCGGGCGAGAGACTGGATTTTCTCGTCGATCCGCCCGAGTTCACCGAGAGCCTGGGCCAGGAAATAGAGCGCCCTGACCCGCTCGTCCGCGTCATCGATGGCGTCTATGACATCGTAAAGGAGCACCGCTGCGCTGTCCGGCTTCCCGGTCTGGAGGAAATTTGCCGCGGTATCGATCGTATCGGTCAATTCGGA
>CAYRTQ010000191.1:0-9361 GCA_964426865.1 uncultured bacterium | reverse complement strand
CCGGAGCTGTCGCCATGAACGAACGCATTTTTCTCGATGAAGCATCCGATCATTTCCGTCTCAAGGTGGACCGGCGTGGTTTCATGGGCCGTCTGCTGCTCGGGTCCGCCGGGGCCGCGCTCTGCTCCGTGCTCCCGGAGGCTCCCGCCCGCGCCGCGACGGTTCGGGAGGGCCGGAGCACGGTTTCCTTCGTGACCGGGACCGATCGCCGCGAGATGGTCTACCAGGCGCTCAAACCGTTGGAGAAGGAGATAAAGCGGGGGATCAGGGGCAAGCAGGTCATCATCAAGCCCAATAACGTCGGCAACGAGCAGCAGCTTTGCGCCACGCACGCCGATGCCATACGCGGGGTGCTGGATTTCCTCAAGCCCATCTACAAGCCCCAGGTGCTCATCGCCGAATCCACCGGGCGGCGGTACAACAAGAAATCCGGGACCTTCCGTCATTTCGAGCTGTACAAATACCCGCCCTTGGAGCGTGAGTACAACGCGAAGCTCTACGATCTCAACACCCGGCCGTTCAACACCGAATGGCTGCTGGACAAGGATGGCCGCCCCATCGACATCCGCATCATCGACAGCTTCTACGACCCGGACAACTATGTCATCTCGCTCTGCCGTCTGAAAACACACAACGCGCTGGTGGCCACCCTTTCCGCCAAGAATATCTACTTCGCCGCGCCCATCAACGATGACATCCGTCACGAAAAGCAGCGCATGCACAGCGTGGGAACCAAACATCTCAATTTCAACGTTTTCCTCCTGGCGCGGAAATTCCAGCCGGAACTGGCGGTGATCGACGGTTTCGAGGGAATGGAGGGGAACGGCCCCACCGCGGGAACGGCGGTGGAGCACCGGGTGGCGCTGGCCAGCACGGATTACATCGCGGCGGACCGTGTCGGATGCAGGCTCATGGGCCTGAACTTCGGGGATGTGGGATACCTGACCTACTGCGCCAACGCCGGAATCGGCCAGGGCGATCTCTCGAAGATCGACATCGTCGGTCCGGACCCGGAGCCGCACATCATGACGTACAAGCTGCACGAGAAGGTGCAGCAGATGCTGGACTGGAAGAACTGAGCCGGGAGTGCCCCGGCTTCTTCCCAAAGAGACCATGACGAGGGATACCGACGCTGCATCCCGGTTTACCCTGCATTCACCACGTTCTCCGGCGCTCCCCGCAGAAACGCCCGCACGTTTTCCACCACCGCTGCCATGAGCCGTTTACGGGCAGCCAAGGTGGCCCAGGCAATATGCGGGGTGATGACACAGTTCCGCGCGGTGAGGAGCGGGTTGTCCGGGGGCGGCGGTTCCACCGAGAGCACATCCAGACCCGCTCCGGCGATTTGTCCGGTGTTCAGCGCTTCCGCGAGGTCCTGTTCGTTTACCAGTCCGCCGCGCGAGGTGTTGATCAGGAAGGCGCTCTTCCGCATGAGCGCGAGCCGATCCCGGTTGATCAATTCCGAGGTCTCCGGGGTCAATGGGCAGTGCAGGCTCACCACGTCGCTCTCTCCCAGGAGCGTGTCCAGCGGAACGAATTCGGCTCCGGGCTCCTCGCGGATCGTATCCCGCCGCGCGCTCGCCAGCACCCGCATGCCGAACGCCCGTGCGAGATTCGCCGTCTCGCGCCCGATCCGTCCATACCCCACGATTCCCATCACGAGACCATCCAGCTCCATCAGCGGCGCATCCCAGTAACAGTAGTCAGGGCAGGCCGACCAGCGGCCCTCATGCACCGTCCGGGAGTATCCGCCAGCCTTGCGGGCCAGTTCCAGCAGCAGCGCGAACGCCATCTGGGCCACCGATTTCGTGCCGTACTCCGGGACATTGGTCACCGGAATGCCGCGCTCCTTCGCCGCCGCCACATCCACCACGTTGTAGCCGGTGGCCATGACCCCGATATACTTCAGGCGCGGCAGGGAAAAGATGGTGTCGCGGTTCAGGACGGTCTTGTTGGTGAGAATGATATCCGCCTCGCGGGAGCGGTCAAACACCTCTCCGGGGGCGGAACGGTCGTACACGGTGCAGTCGCCGAGCGCTTCCACTCCCTCCCAGTTCAGGTCGCCGGGATTGAGCGTGTAGCCGTCGAGCACGACGATGTGGGGGTGAGGCATGGGATTCCTTTCCGGAAGGCATGTTCATAATTTTCAGATGGGAAAGCGCTTTCCGGGCGGACGCATGATCATTCCCGGATGAAATGACTCACCGCCACCAACCGGCGCGGCGGCTGTTTCCCGTGCCGCGCCCTTCTCCCTTCTGTTTCGTATTCCTCTGCGTTTCGATTCTTCTTGTCAGCTCTGCGGGAGCGCCGCCCGTTTTTCCCACAGGTTCTCTCCCCGCGTTTCCTTCACCGTCGCGGTGGCGATCACCGCCAGGCAGGCTCCCCCGAACAGTACCAGAAAAGCGGCGTGATATCCGGTTTCCGAATACACCCGCACGCCATTCGCCATGGAACCGTCCCAGGTGCGGTCCAGAATCCACCCGAGCAGCGGCTGCAGGAGCACGGTGGCGACAAAGGTGCCGGTATTGGCCACGCTGGTGGCGGTGCCGGAGAACGCCGGATTGGTGTGCTCCGTGACACTCGCGAATCCGACGATGCATCCCGTGCTCGAAAATCCGAGGACGCAGAAAAGGATGTACCCGGAAATGCCCGGTCCCCAGGGAAGAAAGAGGAACGCGGCCAGGGAGGAGGCGAAGAGGATCGCGCTGCCGAGCAGCACCGGTTTGCGACGCCGCAGGGCGTCCGAGAGCCATCCGGAGAATATTCCTCCAAAGGCCACCGCGATCATGGTGACCGAGAGATATCCCGCCGCATCGGTCCGGGAGAGGCCGAAAACATCCCGCAGATAGGGTATTCCCCACAGGCCGGTAACCGCGTAGAGGCTCCCGGTGACTCCGAAATACATCCAGAATATGGGCCAGATGCCTTTCCCCCGGAGAATCGCCCACAGGTCGGTGAGATGGAAAGACGCGGCGGGCGCGGGCGGCTCTCCGCCCTCCATCTCCCGTATGGAAGGAAACCCGGCGTCCTCGGGACGGTTGCGCATGAAGAGGATCGAAAGAATCGCCAGGAGGATGGATACCGCGCCGATGCCGTAAAAGACCTCCCGCCAGGAGAAAAAGCGCAGTACCTGGGTAAAGGGTCCGGCGGCGGTGAAAGAGCCGAAATTCCCGATGAACGAGGTCAGCCCGGTCATGAACGCGAACCGTTGCGGGCTGAACCAGACCGCGTTGAACTTGAGAAAGCTGATGAAGATCACGGAGACCCCCAGGCCGACCAGGAATCGTCCGATGTACGCGGTGTGGAAGCTTCCCGCCATCCCGAAGATGATTGCGCCCATCCCGGCGGTCATGCTGCCGAGGGCGACGGTCAGGCGCGGGCCCAGGGTGTCCGCCAGCACTCCTGCCGGAATCTGCATGGCGGCGTAGATGAAGAAGTAGACGGCGGCAAGGGAACCCAGGCTCGCTCCGGAAGCCCCGAACGAGGACATGAGTTCGTCGGCGATGGCCGCGGGGGCCATGCGGTGAAAAAAGACCAGAATATAGGCCAGCCCGAGAATGGCGAAGATGGACCAGCGCACCATCTCGAAGCGTGACGTGCTGTATTTCGACATGAAATGTACTCTTTCCAGCCCCCGAAAGGGTCAGTGTGGCGGGTTTCCCCGGAGGAAGAATATGTGTTGCGGGGTAATCGGATAAAATAGGAAAAAGCGGGGTCCGGAGCAACGGGTTTTCCGGAAAAAACCCCTCGCCTCTCGCACGCGGAGGGCGGGAGAGGCGAGGGAAAGGGAAGGAGAAAAAGGATACGAATCAGACCGGACGCGGAGTATCCGCCTCGAGCCGTTTCTTCGAATTCCGGTTTTCGGACGTTCATCTTTCTCACGGCACCGGCTTGTATACTCCGTCGGTCACTCCGGGCCAGGAATCGGTGCGGAAAGGCGAGGCGGGCAACCGCTCCGAGTTGTAAAGATTGCAGTAGGGGTTATCCGACCAGCCGTACCGGGCCGCCACCGGCTCGGCTACCCGGTCGCTCCGCACCACCACCTCGTCCCCCTCGATGAAAGCGGACGCGGGATAGAAGGCGCGGTCCTCTCCGGCGACAGTGAATCCGGTGAGAGCGCCCCCTTTGGCGACAAGTCCCTTCGCCGTATGGTCGAACTTCAGGCGAATTTTTTCGCTGTCGCGCCGCATGGATTTGTAGAGCGGCCCGGACCATTCCACCGAGCGGCCATAGGCCACCCTGAGCGCCCCGAGCGCCAGACGGCGTCCCACACTCTGCTTGTCCGCGGGATGGATGTTGGTGGAGTCGCCCACATCCACGGTCACTGCCATCGCGGTGTTCTTCACCTTGAGCGCCATGAACTGCGCCTCGCGGAGTTCCGGCCAGGATCCCCAGGTGGCTTCCACCGGGATGGTGTCGGTCTTCCAGTTCGCGATCTGGACGAAGATGAAGGGGAAATCGCCCTGGCCCCAGGCATTGCGCCAATCCTTGATCATGGCCGGGAAAAGCGTGCGGTACTGTTCCGCCCGTACCGAGTTGGACTCGCCCTGATACCAGATCACTCCGCGGATGCCATAGGGGATCATGGGATGCAGCATGGCGTTGTAGAGTCCCGAGGGCCAGTCCCGTTCGCCGGGGGCGCGCGGCGGCAGAGGGTAAAGCGCCGTGCGGCCCTCTTTTTGCGCCTTCTGCATCTCCTCGGTGCGGCGCTGATAATCCGCTTTCGCCTGGGGATACTCCGCTTTCAGACGGTCCAGGTTTTCCACGATGGGACGAAGTTTCGGGTTGGAACGCAGCGTTTTCATGGTGGTCCAGTCCTCGGCGAGCGCCCCTCCCCAGGAGGAATGCACCAGTCCCACCGGAACGCCGACCGCGCCGCGTATCTCTTTCCCGAAATAGTACGCCACCGCGGAAAACGTCCCCGCTGTTTCCGGGGAACACTCCACCCATTTCGGTTTCGCTCCGGGGAAATCGAACTGCGGGGTTTCACGGGAGACCATGTCCACGGTGAAATAGCGGATGTCCGGATAGTTCGCCGCGCCCACTTCGTTTTTAATCCCCGGAATTCCATCCATCCGGAAATTCATGTTGGACTGCCCCGAACACACCCAGACCTCGCCCACCAGCACGTTCACGAAATTCAGGGTATTCTTCCCGGTCACCGTCATTTGGTAGGGACCGCCCGCGGGAAGTTTCCCCAGTTTCACCATCCAGAGGCCGTCTTTCCCGGCGGTGGCTTTCCCGGTTCGCCGCGCCGTCTTCTTCCCATCGGCGCGGGGCGTGACCGTGACATCGAGCGCGACCGTGATTTTCTCGCCGGGATCGGCTTTCCCCCAGATCGGAATGGCGCGGTCGCGCTGGAGCACCATATTGTCGCCGAAGATGTTCGGAAGCTGCACATTGGCCCGCGACACGCCGGCGGTCGCCAGCATCGCGGCGAGAGTGACGATGAACGGGATCACGCGTTTCGTCATGCCCAAATCTCCTTGTAAAGCGAATTACGGTTCAGATCATCCCTTTACGCATCCGAACCTTTGCCTGTCTTTCCATACGCTCTTTGCATGCTTCGCGAGATACATTCTGTTCTCTCCTTACCCCTCCGCGTCTCCGCGCGAAAGCGGTTTCCGAACGTACGGAATCACTCCGGAGGCATCCGCACTTTCCCCCGCTCGCGTTTGATTTCGCCCCGGCGCTTTTTTTCTTCCAGCCGTTTCTGACGGGTCTGGAACGGCACGTGGGTCTTGCGACGGGATGGCTTCCGTTCGAGCGCGTACCGGAGCAGTTCCGCAAACCGTTCCGCCGCCTCCTCGCGGTTCTCGCCCTGGGTGCGATGACGCTGGGAGATGACCCGCAGCACTCCCTCGCGGTCGATGCGCCCCTCCAGCCGTTCCAGGATCAACGTCTTCTGCTCATCAGAGAGGTTGGGACTGTTCCGCACATCGAAGAACAGGGTGGCGCGGGTGTTGACCTTGTTCACGTTCTGGCCGCCGGGACCGCCGCTCCGGGAGAAGGTGAAGGTCAATTCGGATTCGGGGATCATGGTTGTGGAATTTATCTCGATCATGGCTGTATCCGTTTTTATACTGTCCACCACCTGGACATCTGCCAAGGGAAAGGTGGTGCATTCTCACCCGCCGCGGCCCCTTGTCCGTCGCTTCGCCACCTCCCCTCCCCCGTAAACGGCGGAGGGAAAAGACACCCCGCGGAGACCGTCAGACAAAGAGTCATCCGCTTTCTCTGGATAATATGGCAGACATTCGCGAAGTGAGAGCCCGCATCCGAACAAGTATCTTTGGGGAAAATGCGCGCGGGAGGCGTAAAAGGAATATCCGGCCCGGCCTCCCGGCTTTTTTTCCGTCTTCAATCCGGAACGGTGATAGACATCAAATATACAAGAAACGGACCCTCTACGGAAGCTTTACCGTTGTACGCACGGTTCTATGTAGAGCCTATCAATAAACAATGAAATCATATCATTCGTGAGATCCCGCCCCCTATCCCTTGGCCCCCTTCCCCAGAGAAGGATATATCCGTATTTACGGATAGGCTCTTTATTTTAGGCGACAAGAGAAAAGCGCTCAACCACGAAAGACACGAAACACACGAAAAATGAGTATTTCACAAGGGGATATTTCGTGATTTTCGTGTCTTTCGTGGTTACATGAACGGTATTGGGGCCAAACTCAGCCAGCGGATACTGAGCTTGTCGAAGCCAGCACATTGGAAACACGTTTACCCGATACTACCGACTTGACCGAGTATTGGCCCGAAATTTGCGCAAAGCGGAGAAATGTCGTAAGTTATTGTGTATATTTAAGTTGAGAATAATACAGACGCATTTATCTTACCATATGAGGTTGCCCCGCATGAGTGAATATACCCAACTTTCGTTTTTATTTTCAAGTATTTCCGAAAAAAAGGTGATTGCGGATTTTTCGGGAGAGCAGTTACATCGGATGCCGGAGTGCTTCTTTTGCGGGAAGCGGCTGCACACACCGGCCTGATTGACCATCTGGCAAACGCCATTCACGATTCCCGCCACCCCAGCCATACAACTCATTCTCTCCATGACCTGTTTGCCCAAGCGCCTTGTTCCGGATCCGGATGATACGGCCAAGCCCCGAATTCCCGTACATTGCCAACTCTTCCATGAAATCCTGCCGCCACGATAAAAATGCCTTCTCCGGGACGTTCCTTCGGCGCTGTATGTTGCAGAACGTATCTCCATTTCTTATATTGTGTTCGGTAACAGTGCATAATTTGGAAGCGGTACGCCCTTTACACATTTTTTTCGCACAGAGGATCAGTTCATGAAAATCGATCTTTCAGGCCAGACCATCCTTGTTACCGGCGGTTCGAGCGGTATCGGCAAGTGCATTGTCAAGATGCTTGCCGGTGCGGGCGCGACAGTCGCCGTCCATTACAACAGCAACTCGAAAAGCGCCGATCAGATTGTCGCGGAGATCGGCAACGGCGCGCGGGCTTTCCAGGCGGACCTGGGGAATCCCGAAGCGTGTTTCCGCCTGTTCGACAACGTGCTCGCGGCGTATGGATCGGTCGATGCGCTGGTGAACAACGCGGGGATGATCTGCACCCGTCCTCTCGACGCGCCGGAAGCCGACTGGCTCGACGGCTGGAATCGCACAATCATGGTGAATCTCACCTCGGCGGGTATTCTCACCCGCGCGGCGGTCAATCATTTCATCACCCGCGGCGGCGGACGCATCATCAATGTCGCCTCCCGCGCGGCGTTCCGCGGCGACACCCCCGAATATCTCGCATACGCGGCGGCGAAAAGCGGTATGGTCGCCATGAGCAAGTCCATTGCCCGCGCTTTCGGAAAGCAGGGAGTGAAATCCTTCGTGGTGGCCCCCGGATTCGTCCGCACCCCCATCAATGACCCCTATATCGAGAAATACGGCGAAGATTTCCTGGTCAAGGATCTCTCCCTCAGCCGTCTCACCGAGCCGGAAGATGTCGCCCCCACCGTGGTGTTCCTCGCCAGCGGCATGATGGACCACGCCACGGGATGCAGCATCGATATCAACGCCGCGAGCTATGTACGGTGAGGAAATAAGGAAGAAACTGGAAGATGGAGTATTGGAGGGCGCTTACCCGGAGATGTTGAAGCGGGGGAGCGCCCTTTTTGTTTCCCGGTGTAATCGATGGCCGAAAGGGTGTTCGGGCAAAGCGGAGAAACGCAATCCATCGTCTCCTGTCCGGGTGCATGGGAAATCAGCGGGCAGGTCTTCGTTTTCCTGTTGACTTCCCCCCCGGATGCGCTGTATCCTAAAAAGAAAGCACTGAAAATCACCGTATTTTTTCTCCCCGGAGAAATCATGGAATCCCGTAGACTTTCCCGCAGAAGTGCATTGAAAACCGGTCTCTCCGCGCTTGCAGCCAGCGCGGCGCTCACTCCCGAAGCATTCGCCGCCCCGAAAGCCTCCGGGGAAACCCGGGTGCTTTTCCTGGTTGGCGATTACTGGCACAACGGTGTCGCCCAGGAATCACACTGGCGCAGAGTACTGGAGCCGACCGGCTGGCGGCTGATGTTCGCCCAGTCCAGCCAGTTCGTGACTCCCGCCGCCCTGGCCCGTGCGGACCTGTTCGTGGTGGCGCGGTACGCCGGCCCCGATTCGCTGGGGTATATTCCCGAGGGCGTGATAGAAAAGCGTCCGACTCCCGCGCCGTGGATGACCGACGCGCAGGAAAACGCCATCGTGGAAAATGTCACGAAACGCGGCATGGGTCTTTTGAGCATGCACTGCTCCACCTGGAACCCGGAACGGCTGAAATACATGGAACTGATCGGGATCAAAAAACCCATCATGCACGGCCCGGTGCAGCAGGTATCCATTCACGATCTCAACCAGGACCATCCGCTCACGAAAGGCATCCAGGATTTCGGGATCGATCTGGACGAAAATTTCGGCGCGGAACTGCTCGAAGGCAATACCCTCCTCTACAAATCCACGGGACTTCGGTACAAACGCACCGACAACGCCGCATGGTGCCGTGAGACGTGCAAGGGCCGTACCGTGGCGCTTCTCTTCGGCCACGAACCGCAGGCGTTTCAACCCAAGGAGATCAAAACGGTCATGTGGCGTTCGGCGCACTGGGCCATGCGCCGGGATATTCCGGCCTCTGATTTCAAAGACGGATATTGAGGCCGGTTTCGTACGGAACCGGGTACTGCTTTTTATCGCCCACTATCCGGAAGATAGTCATCGCTGTCATTTCTGAATTGTGGATTCACCACTATTCCCGACAAGGAGAACGCCATGGAAGAGAAGAATATCTGCATCGGGGGATAGAGTCCGTAAATTTCTGTAAAAAGGGATTGTAAAAAAGGCGAGCCTGC
>CAYRTQ010000190.1:2855-9540 GCA_964426865.1 uncultured bacterium | reverse complement strand
TCCGGGAAGAGTATTCCCGGTTGCGGACAGCCTATTCGTCCCTTCAGGAAGCGGTGCGGGAGATGGGCGGCAATCCACAGGAGAAAGCGAAATGAGTTACCAGGAAGAAGATTCCAATGACATGGAGGATCTGCTCCGGACATTCACCTCGGAGGGGCAGGAACTTCTGGATGAAGTGGAACCCCGCCTGATCGAGCTGCAGGAATGCTCGGAAGTGAGCGGGGGAGTGAACGAGGAAGTTCTGAACTCCATTTTCCGCATCTTCCATACGATCAAGGGATCAGCGGGGTTCCTGGAGCTGAACAGCTTGCAGGAGGTGACCCATGAGGCGGAAACCCTCCTCGATTACTACCGTAAGGGCCGGCTGAATCCCACCGGCGAGCAGATCGGGCTGTTACTGAATACCACGGACTTTATCCGCAAACTTCTGGGTAATATCGAAAAGTATCTCCATGACCGCGGGTTCGAACCGGAGGCGCACCAGTTGAAACAGGATCTGGCCCGAATGACCAAAAACGGATCGGGCGCACCGGAATCCCCGGTTGCGGCGGCCACTCCGCAGCCGGACGGCCCCGGCGCTCCCCCGTCCGCGGATATCGTCCCGGAAACGTCCCCTTCCCAAACGGAATCCGGGGGAGGAGAACCCGAAGACCTGCTGGTGTTCACCATTTCCCCGGAAATGGTGGAGCAGTACACCCGGGAATCGCTGGATCTTCTGGATAGCCTGGAGCAGGTGATTCTGGAGATCGAGAAAGCTCCGGAGGACACAAAACTCATCGACCGTGCGTTCCGGAGCCTGCACACGCTCAAGGGGAATTCCGGCCTTCTCGGATACGGGGACATGGAGAAGCTCAGTCACAAGACCGAGTCCCTGTTTTCGCATCTTCGGAGCGGAGCGATGCACGCCGACCTGGAGATCACCAAAATGGCCCTGAGCATCGTGGATTACCTGCGCTCCACGGTGAACGATATCTGCCAGGGGGGAACGGGGAGCATACGGGGATGTGACGTGCTCATCGGATTCATCGAGGATGTGATTGCGGAGTCGATCGTGGATCCCGACGAAGTGAAGGGGAATGAACGGGATGCCGCGCCCGCGGAGCCGACTCCGACGGATCCCGTCGCGACGGAAAAAAGCTCCGCTCCGGCGTCTGTGGCGAGCGAGCGTAAGGAACTGCCGGAGCAGACCGGGGAGACCCGTGAGGACCGGGTCGCGAAACCTTCGGAAACGGGCCGGGAACAGGCGGCGCGCAAGGATATACGGGTGGACCTGGACAAGGTGGACAAACTGGTGGATCTGGTGGGCGAATTGGCTCTGGCGGAGATGATGGTGGTGCAGAATCCGGCGCTGGAAGGGCTGGAAGCCGAGGAATTCGACCGCGCGGTGCATCATCTGGACCGGGTGATCTCGGAATTGCAGTATGTCTCCATGAGCCTGCGCATGATGCCCATTGTCTCCACGTTCCGCAAGCTCATCCGTCTTGTGCACGACCTGTCCTACAAATCCAGCAAGAGCGTGAAGCTTCTCACCGCGGGGGAGGAGACCGAGGTGGACAAAACCGTGGTGGACCTCATCGCGGATCCGCTGGTGCACATCGTGCGCAATGCCATCGACCACGGCATCGAGCCCCCGGAGGACCGCAAGGTGGCCGGAAAGCCGGAGACGGGAACGGTGACCATCGAGGCCAAGCACGAAGGGGGAGAGGTCTGGATCGAGGTCAGCGATGACGGGCGGGGGCTCTCCCGGGAGAAGATTCTGAAGAAAGCCCGTCAGATGGAATTGGTGAACGGGGATGGAGCGGACCTCAAGGACGAGGAGGTCTATGCGCTCATCCTGGAACCGGGATTCTCCACCGCGGAGAAAATCACGGAGGTCTCGGGCCGTGGAGTGGGAATGGACGTGGTGAAACGGAACCTGGAAAAGATCAACGGGCATGTGGACATCGCTTCCCGGCCCGGGGAAGGCTCCAAGTTCACCCTGCGCATCCCTTTGACTCTGGCGCTCATGGACGGCATGCTGGTGCAGGTGGGAAGCGCCCGGTACATCGTGCCGCTTTTGAACATCCGGGAGTGCATCCGTCCCCGTCGTGAGGACATCACGGTGACCATGGATGGTCAGGAGATCGTGCGGGTGCGTGATGATCTGATTCCGGTGGTGCGGCTGCATTTATTGCACCATGTCACACCGGAATATACCGCACTGGATGAGGCGCTGCTCCTGATGGTGGAGCACCGCGGGGCGTGCTTCTGCGTGATGGTGGACGCGGTGCTTGGCCAGCAGCAGGCGGTGATCAAGGGGCTTTCGGACTATGTCGGAAATGTGCGCGGGGTTTCGGGCTGCACCATTCTTGGCGACGGCACGGTGAGCCTTATCCTCGACATCGGAAGCTTGTGGGATCTGGCAGGAAGCCTGGTGGGAGTGGCGTGATGTCATGACCCGGTGGAAGCCGGCGCCGGTTCCTCGCGAATGCACAACGATGGGCGCAAGGAAGCAAAGGCGCGGAAGCGCAAAGGGGAAAGCCGGGATTCGCGGGAAGATGGATTGCCATGATTGCGAAGTAAACCGGGAAATCCCTCAATTGAGCGAATACAGGTTCAGACCGGCGGGGATTTTTGGTTCCGCCCGGGATGCGGGATGGCGAGTCGGGATTTTCACTCCGTACAGGGGGCGGGAAACGCTTTCTCCCGGAATTGAATCGATATCGGACTGAACGAGGATACACCGTTGTCTCAAGGAGAAATCACCGTGAGCGAAGAAAAAAATCCCATGCAGGCCGGGATGGAAGATGAGGACGATACCCTGGAGGGGAAGTATCTGACCTTTCCCCTGGGGAATGAGGAGTACGGCCTGGAAATCCGTAATGTCACCGAGATCGTGGGTATCCAGCGCATCACCGAGGTGCCGGATATGCCCCCCTTTATCCGCGGAGTGATCAATCTTCGGGGAAAGGTCATCCCGGTCATGGATGTGCGGGCCCGGTTCAACCTGGAACCCAAAGCCTTTGACGACCACACCTGCATCATTGTGGTGAATGTGAACGGTACCGCGGTCGGACTGGTGGTGGACACCGTTTCGGAGGTGATGACCATCCCGGTCAAACAGATCGATCCGCCGCCCTCAGTGAAAAAAGGGGAAAGCAGCCGGTATCTCCAGGGATTGGGCAAGGTCGGGGACAGCGTCAAGATTCTCCTCGACATCCGCAAGCTTCTCTATGATGAGGAAATCGAGCAGATATCCAGCATCGGCTGAACAGGAGTCACCGTCACAGAAGGGATTGAGGAATGGCCTTTACCTTTTTCTTCCGGGATCTGCAAACGCTTGAGAACATCGTCCGCCATGTGTCGGACCAGGGGGCGGGACGCAGCCGGTTCGCGGTCTGGGACGCCGGGTGCGCCATGGGCCAGGAACCCTACTCTCTGGCCATCCTGTTCGCGGAGAAGATGGGACGGTTCGCGTTCAAGAACCTGCGCATCGACGCCACGGATATCGACAACAGCAACCTTTTCGAGCCCATCATCGCCAACGGGGTCTACCCGGAACAGGAACTTCAGCGCATTCCCCGGAATCTGTTCGACAAGTATTTCCATCCCGCGGAAAAAGAGGGGCATTGCGTCATCGATTACTCCATCCGTTCCCGTATCGCCTTCCAGCGTCACGACCTTCTCAAACTGGAGCCGGCGGGGAAAGACTACACCCTCATCCTGTGCAAGAACGTGCTGCTCCATTTCACCGCGGAACAGCGGGTGGATGTCATCCGGATGTTTCATGCATCCCTGGCGCCGGGCGGTTTTTTTGCCACCGAGCAGACCCAGAAACTCCCCGGGGAGGTAGCCCATCTATTTACGCCGGTTACCGCCGAGGTCCAGTTGTTCCGTAAGGTCGACGCGGCATGAAAAGGCAGGATTTTCGATCGGCATACAGCGCTTTGAAAACAACAGTGCTTCTCCATTCAGTTGTTCTCCAAACAAGGAGGCTTTGCCATGCAATGGTTTTACAACATGAAGATCGGGAACAAGCTCATCACGAGTTTTCTCCTGATGGCGGCGATCGCGGGTATCATCGGGTATGTCGGGATTTCGAAGATCAAGGCCATCGATGAAGGCGACATGCAGTTGTACCACGGAATGACCGTTCCGATCTCGCAACTGGCGACGATTTCCTCGAATTTCCAGGAAGTCCGGGTGGTAACGCGTGATCTGATCTTGGCGAACAGCGAAGCCGAGTTTCGCGCCGCATCCGAAAAGATCAGCGATTTGCGGGACATGATATCAAAAATGACCGCTGAATATGAAAAGAGCATCATTTCCGATGAAATGAAGGCGGTTTTCAAGGATTTCACGGATGCTCGGGCGATTTACGGCAAGGATCTGGACAGGCTGACCGAACTTTCGCGTCAGAACAACGATGCGGAGGCGTTTGCGCTCCTTCGGGGCGAGATGAAGACATCCGCCCAGGCGGAAAATGACGCCATTGCCAAAATGGTTGCCCTGAAAATCGCCGACGCCAAGGAAAAGTCCGACGCCAACGCCGCCCAGACGAAAGCCGCCACGCAGTTGATGTTGATCGTCCTGGGAATCAGTATCTTCCTCGCCATCTTTCTCGGAATTTTCATCTCCCGGATTATTGGCAAGCCGATCGACGCGCTCTCGACCGCGGCGGAGAAAATGGCTCGCGGCGATTTCAATGTGCGGATCGAATCGAATTCCCGGGATGAGGTCGGTGAGCTTTCCCGCGCTTTCGAGAAGATGGTGGATGTTCTCAAGGATATGATGGCGGAAACCCAGGCGCTGACAAAAGCGGCGGTGGAAGGCAAACTGGACACCCGCGGCGATGCGTCCCAGTTCGAGGGCAATTTCCGGGAAATCGTCGTGGGCTTCAACAACACGCTCGATGCGATCATCGGCCCCCTGAACGTGGCCGCGGAGTACGTGGACCGCATCTCGAAGGGAGATATCCCGCAGAAGATCACGGAAACCTACAAGGGCGATTTCAACGAGATCAAGAACAACCTGAACGGCTGCATCAATGCGGTCAATCTGCTCGTGACCGATATCAACACCCTTTCCGCCGCCACGGTCGAGGGCCGTCTGAATGTCCGGGCCGAGGCCTCGATGCATCACGGCGACTTCCGGAAAATTGTCGAGGGGATGAATACGCTCATGGCCTCGGTCGCCGAGCCGATTGATATGGTCGATCAGACTCTGCGTAAAATCGCGGTGTATGACATGACCCAGAACGACTCGGCGTCGAAGATCGAGTTCAAGGGCGTCTGGCATGACGTGGCCGCAACCATCCAGACAGTGCGGGAGCGGTTCGGCGCGATCATCCGGATTGTCAACAACATCAGCACGGGCGACCTGCATGATATCGACTCCCTGCGGAAACTCGGGCGTCGGAGCGACGCCGACGAACTGGTTCCGGCGTTTGTCCGCATGATCGAATCGATTCAGGCGCTGGTGAACGACACCCGCGCGCTCGCCGATGCCGGAGTGAACGGCAAACTGGATGTCCGCGCGGACGCCTCGAAACATCAGGGCGAGTACCGGGCGGTAATCACCGGGGTGAACGATATCCTCGACGCCATCATCGGGCCGCTGAACGTGGCGGCGGAATACATCGACCGTATTTCCAAGGGCGACATCCCGCCGAAAGTCACCGACAATTACAATGGCGATTTCAACGAGATCAAGAACAACCTGAATCTGTGCATCGATTCGCTGAATCTCCTGACAAAGAATCTCAACAGCACGATCGTTCTGCAGGAAGCGGGGGAAATCGATTCGAAGGTCGATGGCGCCGGTCTGGAAGGTATGTACGGCGAACTGGCGAAGGGCATCAACGGAGTACTCAATACGCTCAACACTCCGGTGCTGGAAACAATAGCCACTCTTGATCAGTACGCCCAGGGAAATCTGTCCAACCCGCTGCGGGATCTCCCCGGCAAACAGATCGCACTGACACGATCGGTCAATGCTCTCCGCTCCAATGTGCTGGCGCTGATCGGAGACACCGGCGCGCTGTCGAAGTCGGCGGTTGAAGGGAAACTGGACGCCCGTGCGGATGCCTCGAAGCACCAGGGCGATTTCCGCAGGATCGTGCAGGGGGTGAACGATACCCTCGACGCGGTGATCGGGCCGCTGAACGTGGCGGCGGAATACATCGACCGCATCTCCAAGGGCGACATCCCTCCGAAGGTCACCGAAAACTACAGCGGCGATTTCAACGAGATCAAGAACAACCTGAACGCCTGCATCGACGGGCTTGGAGGGCTGGTCGAGGCGAATGCCGTCCTGCAACGGATGTCCGATAACGACTATACCGTTCCGGTGAGCGGGCAGTATGCGGGCATTTTCGACAATGTCGCCAAGGCGGTGAACCTGGTTCAAAACCGGATTACTCATACCGTCGCGGTGCTGAACAACATCTCCAAGGGTGATCTGAACGATCTGGACTCCCTGAAGCAGATCGGCAACGGCAGAGGCAGGCGGTGCGACAACGATGAACTGGTTCCCACCACCATCCGCATGACCGAATCGATTCAGGCACTGGTGAACGATACCCGCGCACTCGCCAAAGCCGGGGTGAACGGCCAGTTGGATGTCCGCGCGGACGCCTCGAAACATCAGGGTGAGTACCGGGCGGTAATCACCGGGGTGAACGATATCCTCGACGCCATCATCGGGC
>CAYRTQ010000190.1:0-2755 GCA_964426865.1 uncultured bacterium | reverse complement strand
CGCTGAACGTGGCTGCGGAATACATCGACCGTATTTCCAAGGGCGATATCCCGCCAAAAGTCACCGACGCGTACAACGGCGACTTCAATGAGATCAAGAACAACCTGAACGCCTGCATCGACGGGCTCGGAGGGCTGGTCGAGTCGAACGCGGTGCTTCAGCGGATGGCGCTCAACGATTACACGATGACGGTGGATGGAAAATACCAGGGCGTCTACGCCGAGGTGGCCGGAGCGGTGAATGACGTGGAAGACCGCATCAAGCACATCATCGCCATCGTGAACCGTATTTCCGTGGGCGATCTGAGCGATCTGGATCCGCTGAAACAGATGGGGAACGGGAAAGGACGCCGTTCGGAGAACGACGAACTGGTTCCGGCCTACATCCGTATGATGGAAAACCTGAAAGCGACCATCGCCGACATCGGCATGCTCGCGCAGAGTTCCCTGGAAGGAAGGCTGGAAACCCGCGCGGACGCCTCGAAGCACGAGGGCGATTTCCGGAAGATCGTGGAAGGGGTGAACGCCACGCTCAACGCGGTGATCGAGCCGGTGAACGAAGCGGTGGCATGCATCGAACAGATGGCGGAAGGAGATCTGACAGTCCATGTGGACGGTGATTACAATGGCGACCTCGCCAAGATGAAGAACGCTCTGAATGCCACGCTGGAAGCCCTGAACGACATTCTCGGCCAGGTGAACACCGCCTCTGAACAGGTGGTGAGCGGAGCGCAACAGGTTTCGGACGCCGCCCAGTCCCTGTCGCAGGGCGCGACCGAGCAGGCGAGTTCCCTGGAGGAAATCACCGCCAGCATGACCGAGATGAATTCCCAGACCAGGCAGAACGCGGAAAACGCCCAGCAGGCAAACAAGCTTGCGGCGGCGGCGCGGGACAACGCCCAGAACGGGAACGAGCGCATGCGGGAGATGCTGGAAGCGATGAAGGAAATCAACGACTCCTCGGGACAGATATCCAAGATCATCAAGGTCATCGACGAGATCGCATTCCAGACCAATCTGCTGGCGCTGAACGCGGCAGTGGAGGCGGCGCGGGCGGGAGTGCACGGGAAGGGATTCGCGGTGGTGGCGGACGAGGTGCGGAACCTGGCCCAGAGGAGCGCCAAGGCGGCCAAGGAAACCACGGAGCTGATCGAGAATTCCATCAAGAAGGTGGAGAACGGCACCGGGATCGCGAACGAAACCGCGAAAGCGCTCAACGAGATCGTGAATGGGGTGACCAAGGTGACCGATCTGGTCGGGGAGATTGCCAGCGCATCGAACGAACAGGCGCAGGGAATCGCCCAGGTGAACCAGGGACTCGGACAGGTGGACCAGGTCACCCAGGCGAATACCGCGAACGCCGAGGAAAGCGCGGCGGCGGCGGAGGAACTCTCCGGGCAGGCCACCAATCTCCAGCACATGATTACCCGCTTCCAGTTGGTGAATCACAACGGCGGCCTTCCGGGGGTCTATGGCTCCGAGCAGTACGGCCCCTCGGCCACGGACCACAAGTCCAACGGCGGCAACGGCAAGAACAAGCTGAAAGGCGGGAGCGTGATCGGTCTGGCGGGGAAAAAACCCTCTTCGCGGAACGGTGGCGCCTCGTCGAAGCAGGGATCGCCCGCTCCGGCCGGATATATCGCCCTCGATGACGATGAGTTCGGAAAATACTGAGCGGGACGGGAAACGGGCGGCGCCGGGGAAGCGCTGCCCGCAACCCGATGGAAGAACATGCCATACCGTCGGGAGGAATGAGCGATGGCGGGATTGCTGGAATTGAGCGACCGTGAATTTCGTCTTCTGAGCGCCCTGATTTATGAGAAGGCGGGCATCACCCTCGGGGACGCCAAACGTTCCCTGCTGGCGGGACGTCTGAACAAAGTGCTGCACCAGAATGGATTCGAGAGTTTTGCCCAGTACTATGAATACGTGCTGTCCGATTCCACGGGACAGGCGCTCAACACCCTCATCGAGAAGATTTCCACAAACCACACCTATTTCTGGCGGGAGAGCGACCATTTCGAATGGTTTCTCAAGGAGGCGCTGCCGGAGATCACCGGAAAATTGAAACGGGAGGGTTCGCGGGACCTGCGCATCTGGTGCGCGGGGTGCTCCACCGGTGAGGAACCCTACACGCTGGCAATGCTGCTTCAGGAGCATTTCGGGCGGGAACTGGGATCCTGGGAGGCGGGAATCCTGGCCACGGACATTTCCGACCGGGTGCTGGAGCATTGCCGAACGGGAGTGTATGCCCATGACAATGTGGCCAAACTTCCCCCGGGATTCCGGCAGAGCGGCTTCGAGCCGGTGGACGCCGAGTCCTGGCGGGTGCGGGAGCGGATACGGAAGATGGTGCTGTTCCGAAAGCTGAATCTCATGCGGGAGGATTTCCCTTTCCGGGGAAAGTTTCACGCGATATTCTGCCGCAATGTGATGATCTACTTCGATACTCCCACCCGAAAGGCGCTGGTGGATCGGTTTTACCGGTTCACCGCTCCCGGGGGATACCTGTTTATCGGCCATTCTGAATCTCTGGGGCGCGGCACGTGTCCCTACAATTACATCCGACCGGCGATCTACCGAAAGGAGCGCGAGTGACACGAAAAATACGGGTGCTGGTGATCGACGATTCGGCCCTGGTGCGGGAGGTGTTGAGCAGGGGACTGGCAATGGATCCCGGGATCGAGGTGGTGGGAACCGCTTCAGATCCATACATCGCCCGGGACAGGATTATGGCGCTGCGGCCGGATGTGTTG
>CAYRTQ010000189.1:6724-9545 GCA_964426865.1 uncultured bacterium | reverse complement strand
ATGCAGAGTACGATCGGGTCGTAGGAATAATTCCAGGCGGTGAGATATTTCTGAACCTCATACAGCCGAGAGGAATGGATGACCGCGGCGGGATTCTCCTGCCCGTCCATGGCGCCCTGGGCCAGCGCGGTGAAGAGTTCGCCGAAATTCATGGAGGAGGGGTCCGCCCCGAGGAGTTTGAAAATGCGGATGTACATGCGGATGGCGGGGATACGGATTTTCATCCCCCGCATATCCTCCGGGACGAGGATCGGATTACGGGAATTGGTGATCTGACGGAACCCGTTGGCGCCGTACGACAGGCCGACAAGGTGCTTTTCCGGGAGCGCGTCGAGGAGTTCCCGCCCCAGCGGCCCGGAGAGAATACGATTCGCCTGGGAATAATCCCGGAACAGCCAGGGAAGGCTGGGGACGCCCATGCGTTTGTCGAGCAGTGAGAGGGTGATGGTGGACTCTATGGAGAGGTCGATGGCTCCGGACTGAACCATTTCCATTTCGGTGCGCTGAACTCCGTTGGCGAGCTGGCCGTGGGGAAAGATGCGAATGCGCCATGCGCCGCCGGTCCGTTCCTCCACCAGTTGCTTGAAGCGCTCCGCTCCCCGATACCACTGGGAATTCTGGCCGAGAATGAGGCTGAGTTTCAGTTCCCCGCCCTGACGGGCGTTTCCCCCGCAGGAGGAGACCAAGAAGGTCAGAACCGTTAGAAGGACCAATCCGGACAGCCTGCCCTCAAACCGGATGCTCATAATACAAAGTCCATGGCGAACACACATTCTCCCCGCAGTTTCACCCGCGATACCGGCCATTCTTTTCCAGACCGCGATGCATCGAACACCCCGCGGAGGACATCCCGTTTCCCTTCGCCGGAAACGAGGAAGAGTAGATGTTTCGCCCGATCGATTACCGGCAGGGTCAGGGTGACCCGGTTGCTCGTGGTCATCCCGGCGGGAGTGGTCGAAGACGTAACCCATCGGGTTTTTTCTTCCAGCGCGGGCGATCCCGGAAACAGGGAGGCAATGTGTCCATCGGCTCCCACTCCGAGCAGCATGCAGTCGAAGACCGGAAGATAACCCGATCTTTCCCCGGAGGAAAGGAAAAAATCCTCCAATTCCCCCTGATAGGCGGACGAAGCGGCTTCTCCGCCCCGTTCCGCAGGGATTCGATGAATATTCATGTCCGGAACGGGAACACGCGAGAGAAGGAGTTCACGGGCGTGGTGAAAGTTGCTCTCTCCGTCCTCCGGCGGGACACAGCGCTCGTCGCTCCAGAAAACATGCGTCCGGGTCCAGGGCATCCGCGCGTTCCACGGCGGCGAGGCAAGCAGACGGTACAGGGTGCGGGGAGTCTTGCCTCCGGAGAGCGCAAGGGAGAACCGACCCTGTTCCCGCACCGCATCTTCCGCGGCGCGGAGAATGTACTCAGCCGCGGCGCGGCTGAGCGCGTTCAGGTCCGGGAAGGAACGGCTGATGCATGGCATCGGAATGGGGCAAAAATCGTCCGCAATATGGGAAATGTGACCGGGGATGGCTGCATCGTTTTTCTGTCTGTTTCCGTCTCCCGCTGTATTCCTTTGCGCTCTCCGGGGTGAACCGTCCTTCCTCATTCCGGCTCCACTTCCCGCAATGTCACCGGATGCCCGCCGAATTCCCGACGGAGCGCCGCCAGCAGACGGTTGGAGAAGGCGTCCTCCCGGCAGGATTCGTATCTCCGGAAGAGGGCGGCGGCGATGGCGGGAACCGCCACCCGCGATACCAACGCTTCCTCCACGGTCCATCGTCCCGTGCCGTTGTCCCTGACCACTCCTTCTATTGTGGAAAGATCCGGGTCGGAGGACAGCGCCGATTCGACCAGAGTGAGGAGCCAGGAGCGGATGACGCTGCCGTTGTTCCAGAGGCGGGCGGTTTCCGGCAGCGAGAGCGTTTCCGCGTAGGGGGACGATTTCAGGAGTTCGAACCCCTCGCCATAGGCTTCCATCAGGGCGTACTCGATGCCGTTGTGCACCATCTTCACATAATGCCCCGCGCCGGTGGGGCCGCAGTGTGAATACCCGCCGGGCGCGGCAAGCGTTTGCAACGCCGGATCGATACGCCGGATGTCTTCGTCATCGCCGCCGAGCATGATGCAGAATCCGTTGCCCAGCCCCCAGATTCCGCCCGATACACCGGCGTCCACATAGTGAAGCCCCTTCCCTTTCAGTTCCGAGGCGCGACGGAGGTCGTCCTTGTACCAGGTGTTTCCGCCCTCGACAATGATATCGCCCGGCGAGAGCAGGTCGGAAAGCACCTCCACGGTGGTATTCACCGGCTCGCCGCAGGGGAGCATGAGCCACACCACCCGCGGGGGATGCAGTTTAGATACAAGATCATCCAGGGATTCGGCGCCTGACGCTCCTCCGGATTCCATGATCGTGACATTCTGACGGAGGGCATCGAATACCACCAACTCGTGGCCGCCGCCGATCAGACGTTCGGCGAGTCCCATTCCCATTCTCCCGAGACCGACCATTCCCATCTGCATGGCATCCTCCGTGGAATAAGGAAAAAGAAAGAAGACTGGGGAGCGGAAGCCGGAATCCGGAATTCTGAAGAAAAAAAAGCCGCCCCGCATTTTCTCCTGTTTCATCTCTTCAGGATTCCGACTCCCGGATTCTTTCTCTTCTGAATATACCACCATTCTCATCCGGAGACAACAGGCGAGCGGATGAAACGGCAATTGAGACTGTAAGTTCAGACCTGAGAATGTGCTTGACTCTCCCGTCGAAAGTACTATTTATTATAGTATGGGTGGTGTGCCCGGAGCCGGAGGATACCGGGTTCCTCAT
>CAYRTQ010000189.1:0-6714 GCA_964426865.1 uncultured bacterium | reverse complement strand
ATTTCCCATAGCCTCACATCGTCCCATTCTCTGGGTGTACCATGCCCCATTCACGGTAAATTCCCATCCCATCATGCAATCGTACGGAGAATACCATGCCTGCCATACATTCTCTGATAGTTGCGCTCATCCAGCCTTCCCGGTATGACGAGGACGGTTATGTGGTCCGGTATCTCCGGGGAGTGCTTCCTTCCAACACTCTTGCCTGCCTGCGGACTCTCACCCTCGAATTCGCCGACTCCTGGAAAAAGGAAAAAGGAATCTCCATCACCGTCGAGGCATATGACGAGATGGTGGAAAGCATTCCCCTGAAAAAGCTCGCCGGTATGAACCGTGGAGGGGTCCGCGTGGTGGCCGCCCTGGTGGGAGTCCAATCCAATCAGTTCGCCCGTGCCTCCGATCTGGCGAAACAGCTCACCGCTCTCGGGATCAAGACGCTGGTCGGAGGGTTTCATGTCAGCGGGGTGATCGCCATGTTCGGAGAGCCCACCCCGGAAATACGCGAGCTTATGGACGCGGGGGTGACCGTCGTGCACGGCGAGGCGGAGGATCGGTGGGAATCCGTTCTTGCCGATGTCCTGGAAGGCGTGGAAAAACCGCTGTATATCATGGATTCCTTCCCCGATATCTCCTGCCGCCCCACTCCCCAGCCCGACCCGCGCTACATGAAGAAATTCGCGCTCCCGTTCATGGGGACGGTGGACTGTTCCCGGGGTTGCCCGTTCAATTGCACCTTCTGCACCGTGGTGAACGTTCAGGGGCGCCGGATGCGCAACCGGAGCGCCGACCATGTGCTCGCCACCATACGGGAAAATTTCAGCAAAGGGATTTTCGAATACTTTTTCACAGACGACAATTTCTCCCGTAATCCGGACTGGGAGAAAATTCTCGACGGCATCATCAAAATGCGTGAGGAAGAGGGGAAAAGCGTCAGCATGATGATGCAGGTGGATACCCGTTCGCACAAGGTGAAAAATTTTGTCGAGAAAGCCGGACGGGCGGGCTGCACCCAGGTATTCATCGGCATGGAAAGTCTCAATCCCCGTAATATCGAGGCGGCCGGCAAGGTGCAGAACCATGTCGAGGACTATGCCGAGTTCATCGAAGCCTGGCACAAGGTGGGAGTCATGACCCACGTGGGATATATTATCGGGTTCCCCTTCGACACTCCGGAATCGGTGCGTGAGGATATCCGCCGTCTGAAGGAAGAGGTGAAAGTGGACCAGGCGTCCTTTTTCATACTCACTCCGCTCCCGGGGTCGCGCGACCATGCCGACATGGTGAAGGAAGGCCGTCGCATGGATCCCGATCTGAACAAGTATGATTCCTTCCACGTGGTCATGGACCATCCGCGGATGAGCGCCGGGGAGTGGATTTCCGCATACAACGAAGCCTGGGAAAGTTTCTATACCCCGGAGAATATGCGGAATATCCTCATGCACGCCGGAAGTGAACGATACTGGGGGGTGTTCAAGAATTTCATGTGGTACCGCAACAGTCTCCTGGAACCCCGGCATCCCATGGTGGCCGGGTTCGTCCGCCTCAAGAACCGCACGGAAGTCCGCCCGGGAACCGTGGTCCCCGGATTCTGGAAGTTCCAGGTCCAAAGGATCAGGGAAATGGCGGGTGGATTCCGAAGGCGCATATCCCTCTTCTGGGAACTCCAGGAACTCTGGCTGCTGACCCGCAAGCCCGAGGACCCCACGTTCCGTTTCGCGGCGGATTTCGCCACCGCGGTGAGCGACGCCAAAAAGCGGGTCGCGGCGCTCAATTTCCATATTCCTTCCCCGAAATGGCGCGAGGAACTGCAATTCACCGTTCAGGCGATGCGCGAAAAAGCGGCGGCGCAGTATCACCACGCCAATCTGAGCGGGAAAGCCCGTAAACGCATCGATGCCATATTCGAGGAAATGAACGCGCTGCTCGCCAATGACCAGTACACGAAAAGCGTGGCCGCCATTACCGCATATCTGAATAAAAAGGCCCGTATTGTAGAGGAATTTTCCCTCAAGCAGGTCGCCCGGCGGAGAAAGGTAACCGATTACTGGGAACTCTCCCTTACCCGCATCCGCGAAGGGAAAATTCTGCGGCTCCTTCTCTCCTCTCCAAAGCTCGCGATCAACGGGGTGAAAGATGTCAGGCTGAGTGCGATGTTCCTGTATAACCTGTTCAACTCCGGTCTGGTCCATCACAAATAATACCGCTTCGCCATACGACCGGCGCCGGGAGGAAATCCCATTCCCTCCCGGCGCCGGTCCGTGGGGATCGAAACGATCATGACGGTGAAATGCCAATGACAGCCGGTGCGGCGGTTCGCGAGGCGCTACGGTCCATAGCGGACTTTTTCTTTCCGCCGGTCTGCCTGCTCTGCGAGGGAGACTGCCGGGGCGAGGAATCGTTGTGCGGGGATTGTGCATCCCTCCTGACCGAACAGGCGCTCCGGTACGATCCGCCCCCGCGTTCGCTGGAGCATGTCCGGGATATCTGCGTTCTTCTCCCCTATGACGAGGCATGCCGCAAGATGGTGCACGCCTTCAAATACCACGGGCTGCCCTCGATTGCCGAACGGGCGGGAACGCTGATGGGGCATAAATCGCTCTCCCGCCTCCCCGGATACCGTGGAGCCCTGCTTGTTCCGGTCCCCCTTCACCCGGTCAAACGGCGTGAACGCGGATACAACCAGTGCGAGCATATCGCCCGGGGATTCGCCGCGTTTTCGGGGCAAGCGGTTCGGAGCGACCTTCTCGCGCGCACCGTATATACCGGAACCCAGACCGCGCTCAGCCCGGAGGAACGCAAGAACAATGTGCGGGGGGTGTTTGCCTATATCGGGGAAACCGCGCTCACCGGGAAGAGAATCATCCTCCTCGATGATGTCATGACCACGGGATCGACTCTTTCCGAGTGCGCCCGGGTATTGGCGGAAGCGGGAGCGGACGGCATCGCGGTGTGCGTGGTGGCGACACCGGTTGAAGCATGAGGGAAAAGTACTGCTGTCTGCGGGAGAAGGCTCCAAACCTGCCCGTTGGGGCAATTGCATCGTGAAAAGACGAGGGGGTATGTATGGCGTCATATACATACCCCCTGTTCGTTTTTCCTTCCTGTCTCAATCAAAACAGTTCCATCGCCAGTTTGCGGCGGTATTCCTCGGTGAGTTCGTTGGCGGGGCCCAGCACGTTGAACAGGGTGATCATGGCCTGACGGGCTTTCCCTTCCCCGAACGCGCGGTTCTTCTTTACGATGAAGAAAAACATGTCGAAGGCCTCCCGGAAGGAACTGTTGGCGGCGTAACAGCATCCGAGATTGTAACGGGCCTCCGGATCCTCCGGATTCTTCTCCACCGCCTCGCTCCACTTTTCCGTCCCGCCGTTTTCCTCGCATATTTTCACGAACTCGAACAGGCCGAGCAGGGATTGCGCTTCCTGATACCGTGAATCCGTTTCCGGTATTTCGTTCAGGAGCTTTTCCGCGGCGGCATCCTCGCCTTTCAGAATGAGCAGCCGGGCCAGTCCGATCCGCGCGGCGGAATTTTCCGGATCCCCGCCGAGAATCGAACCATACACCGATTCCGCCTCATCGAACTGTTCCTGTTCGATCAGTTTCGCGGCATAGGCGAGGAGTTCATCGATATCGCTCACCGCGAGCGCGTCGATCATGCTCCGCAGTTCGCTCTCGGCGATCATTCCGGTGAATTCGTCGGCAATATCGCCGTTCAGGAATATCTTGACCGTGGGGATGCTCTTTACACCGAATTGGGCGGCGAGTTCACGGTTTTGATCGACATTCACTTTTGCCAGGGTCGCCTTGCCGCCATACGACGCGATCACCCGTTCCAGAAGCGGTCCGAGCGTTTTGCAGGGTGCGCACCACGGGGCCCAGAAATCCACCAGGACCGGCCTTTCCATGGAAGCGTTGATGACCCGGTCGGCAAAATCACGCATGCCCACATCGAATATGAAAGATGCTGTATCCATGTTCCGTTCGTTCTCCCGTTACTTCGTGTGAAGATAACCCGTGTGTATGAAATAGTATACGAACCGGACGGAAAAAGGTCAACCCCATATTGGACCGGAGTGTATGCCGGATTGTGTTTGACTCCGTGACTCCCCATCCGGTATATTACCAAGTTATATTCCCGGGCGCACAATACCCGTTTCACCCCGGCCAACGGACACTATACCTCATCAATTACTGGATTTTCCGAATGAACGGAAGAGAACGAATCGCAAAGACCTTTCGACTGGAAAAAACCGACCGTATTCCCTGGTTGCCCTTTGTCGGCTCTCATGCCGCATCCCTCATAGACATCACTCCCGACGGTTTCCTTCAGAGCGAGGATGCCATCGTGCGCGGAATATGCCGCGCGGCGGAACTGTATCGTCCCGATGGCCTCCCGGTAGCGTTCGATCTCCAGATCGAGGCCGAGGCTCTGGGCTGCGCGTTGCGCTGGTCGCGGGAAAACCCGCCCGCCGTGGTCAGCCATGTGCTGGAGGGGAAGGATCTCGCTTCCTTCGAAATTCCGGATTTGAACCGGGGCCGCATTCCCCTGGTCATGAACGCCGCCGCGCGGCTTCGCGAAAAACTGCCGGATATCGCCCTCTTCGGGCTCATCACCGGTCCCTTCACGCTCGCCATGCATCTCGCGGGAGTCAATCTCTTCATGGAGATGTTCGACCATCCGGACGAGGTCAAGCGCTTCATCCTGAAAATGCGTGATGTGGGATGCATGATGGCGGAAGGATATCTGAAGGCGGGCTGCGATGTGATCGCGGTGGTGGACCCCATGACCAGCCAGATCAGCCCGGAACACTTCCGGGAATTTGTCACCCCCGGTGTTTCCGGCATTTTCGATTACGTGCGGGAGCGGGGAGCGCTCAGTTCTTTCTTTGTCTGCGGGGATGCCCAGAAGAACATAGTCGTGATGGCGGAAAGCGGGCCGAACAATATCTGCATCGACGAAAACATTCCCCTGGATTATGTGAAGACCGAATGCCTGAAACGGGGCATCTCCTTCGGCGGGAACATGCGGCTCACCACGGTCATGCTCCTTGGAACGCCGGTGGACAATGCCGCTCACGCCGTGGACTGCATGGAAGTGGGCGGAGACGCAGGGTATGTTCTCGCCCCCGGCTGCGACATTCCCTTCGCCACCCCGCCCGCCAATATCGAGGCCATCACCCGGGTGGTCCATGACCCCTACGAGCGTCAGGTCGCGCTGGAACTCGCCCGTCAGCGGGATGCGGACGTGCTGCCCCAGTTCGACCTGAGCGAATACGGCCGCGCCAACCGGGTGATCGTGGACATCATCACGCTCGATAGCGAAGGATGCGCACCCTGCCAGTACATGGTGGAGTCGGTGCGGGATACCGTGCCGGAATTCGAGGGGCTGGTCGAGTGGCGCGAACACAAGATCAAGCATACCGAGGGCCTGGCCTTCATGACCGCGCTCATGGTGCGGAACATTCCCACCATCTGCATCGATGGCAAGATCAAGTTCGTTTCGATCATGCCCAAACGGGAAGAACTGATACGCGCCATTCAGGACCGCATCAACGAGAAACTGCGCTTCCGCATCGCCCGTAAACGGGGTGAAATCATGGTGTTCGGAGACAACTCGGAGAAGTCCGCCCAAGTGCTGGAAAATGTTCGCCAGGCGGTTACCGAACTGGGGTCCGGGGTGCAGGTCACCCTGGTCACCGATCCGGCACTCGCCGAATCCTTCGGCGTGCGGACCCTTCCCGCGGTGGTGGTGGCCCGGTATGCGTTCAAAGCCCTGGGAAAGATTCCGGAAGTGAAAATCATCAAGGAATGGATCAAGCATCTCGAGGATTGAACGGGAGCTGTCTTCGATTTTTATTCCCGGCGGGAGCTTTTCGTCGGCACGGGCGTTTAACGCAGGGGGTGCGGCGGACTTTGGCACGCATGGCCTTTGCCCGTCATTTCCCAAGTCATCGCTGTACTTTTTGCCATTGCATTTTCCCTTTTAACCGCAATACCGTTCATTGAACCACGAAAGACACGAAAATCACGAAATTATCCACTGTGAAACACGCATTTTTCGTGTGTTTCGTGTCTTTCGTGGTTGAGGGCTTTTCGCTTTTCGGATAAAATAAACCATATTGCTTTTAACCGAATTCTGACCCCTGACCTCTGGATTTCATACGTTATGCTGACTATTACCTCACTTTCCAAATCGTTCGGGACCCGGGACCTGTTCGACGATCTCTCGTTCTCGGTTTCGCCGGGAGACCGTCTGGCCATTGTCGGCCCCAACGGCTCCGGCAAGACCACGCTGATCGAGATCATCATGGGACTCATGGATTATGATTCCGGTTCGGTTCATTTGCAGCGCGGCGCCTCCATCGGGCACCTGGAACAGGAAATCATTGTCGACACCAGCCAGGAATTGCTGAAAGAGGTCTCCTCCGCACGGAGCAGCGCCGACCGTCTCGCCCACAAGCGGGAACTCATTCACGAGGAACTCGCCGAGGCCGTCGATCCCGTGCAGCAGGCCGCGCTCATGGAGGAACTTGCGGAGATCGAGGCCCACTACGAGCATTCCGGCGGATACACGGTGGAGTACGAGGCCAAGGTGATTCTGGCCGGTCTGGGTTTCAAGGAGAAGGATTTCACCCGTACGCTGAGCGAATTCAGCGGCGGGTGGCGGATGCGCGCGGGGCTTGCCAAGCTCCTCATCAGCGAACCGGATATCCT
>CAYRTQ010000188.1:8937-9577 GCA_964426865.1 uncultured bacterium | reverse complement strand
GAAATTTATCACCCGCACCGGGCCGGGGGAAACCGTGGTCACCCTCACCACGGACCGCTGGATACTCGAGATATACCGCACCGTGATCGGCACCCTGCAGAGCGATGCCTGGATGCTCCTGCTTTTCTTCGTTTTCGCCCTGATCGCTTATGTCATCGTCAAGGGGCTGGAACTTCGCAGGCAGACAAAACCCTGATTCCGCCGTCTCCCCGCGGAGGCGCGCACAGCGAGGCGGGTAGGCATGGAAAAGACCGGCAAGATATTCGAGGCGATCGATGTCCGGGATATCAGCGTCGCGGAACCGGTAAAGGCTCCAGTCGACGCGGCGGGGCCGGAACCCGCGCCCGGAATGCGCAGGATCATGGAAGCCCCTGCGAGCGGCTCTTTCGAGACAGTCATCATCGGCGGGGGCCCGGCGGGAATGACCGCGGGGGTCTATATGGCCCGCAAGCTCACCCGGACCCTGCTCATCAGCCCGGAACTGGGGGGACAGGTGCTCTGGTCCTCGGGAGTGGAAAACTTTCCCGGGTACAGCGTGATTTCCGGCTGGGAGTTGGCCAGTTCTTTCCGTAAGCAGCTCGAAATGCAGCTCATCTATCTCCGTCTGAACGATATGGTCGCCAGCCTTGAGCTTTCCGCG